>JANXSA010000361.1 GCA_025352915.1 Rhodospirillales bacterium
GTTGACGCGGCTGCTGCTGAAGAACTGTTCGCGGTCTTCCTCGGGGATCCCCAGCATGTCGCAGATGACGATGATCGGCAGGCGGTGGGCGAAGTCGGCGATCACGTCCATGCCGCCCTGGGGCTGGACCCGGTCGAGCAGGGCATCGACGATGGCGGCGATTTGCGGGCGCATGGCCTCGACCCGGCGGGCGGTGAAGGCCTTGGTGACCAGGCCGCGCAGGCGGGTGTGGTCGGGCGGATCGAGCACCAGCATGGTGCGGGACATGCTGGCATAGGCGGGCTCGTTGACGATGTCCGGCCCGTAGCGCTTGGTGATGTTATCCACATAGCTTTTGCCGAAACGCCGGTCGCGCAGCACCAGCGCGGTGTCGTCGTAACGGGTGACAATCGAGAAGCCGAGCGGTGAGCGCCAGACCGGGGCGGCGGCGCGCAGGCGGTGATAGATCGGGTACGGGTTGGCGATGAAGGCGGGGTCGAGCGGGTTGAAGACCGGGACCTCGGCAGCGGCGGCTTGGGTGGTGCTGGACATCTGGGCATCCTTCGCTCAACGGTCTGGGCAATCTACCCTGCGCGCTCTTCCACCGCCACAAGGATGCTGTCGTGCTGACCATTGCCCAAGCCCGGATCGCCCTGGTCGATCCGCAGGATTGCACCGACAGCGCGGACACGCTGGCGATGCTTGACGCCGTTTTCGATCCGCTGGTGCGGCGCGTGGGGGCGGGGCGGTTTGCGCCGGGGCTGGCGGAGAACTGGGTGCAGGAGGATGCGCGCACGACGCGGTTCCGGCTGCGGCCGGGGCTGGTGTTTCATGACGGGACGGTGTGCGACGCGGCGGCGGTGGCGGTTTCGTTGCGGCGGATGGCGGACCCGGCCGTGGGGGCGACGCTGGGGGCGCCGGGGGTCTGGGCGCAATATCTGGCGGGCAGCACGGTGACCGTGACAGACGCGCGCAGCTTGGTTCTGGTGACGGTGCGGGATATCGCCGACATCCTGGATGTGGTGGCGGCGGGGATGATTGTCTCGCCGGCGGCGTTGGTGGCGGCGGGCGGGGAGGTCGCGCGGCGATGGGTCGGCACCGGGCCGTGGCGGCTGGCTTCGGCCGATGCGGGTGTCGTGGTGATGGCGCCATGCCGGCCCGGGCTGCCGGTATTGCAGTGGCAGCCCGGCGACACGGCGCAGGCGCGTGCCAGCGCGCTGACGAACGGCGGCGCCGATATCGCAACCAGGATCGCGCCCGCTGTGACCGGGTTCGACGCGGTCACGGTGACCGACCCGACCGCGATCATCTGCCTGCTGAATGCCGCACGCGGGCCGTGTGCCGACCCGCTCGTCCGACGGGCACTGAACCTCGCGGTCGATCGTGCGGCGTTGATCGCCGGCGTGATCCAGGGCCAGGGCGATCCGCTTGGGGGCTTCGTGAGTCCTCGCCATTTCGGGTTCGATCCCGCAGCGGCCGGCGCTCGGCATGACCCGGCGGCGGCGCGGCGGCTGCTGGCCGAGGCCGGCCATGGCGGCGGGCTGGCGCTGTTGGCCGATTGGCCGACGCGGTTGCCGGATGAGGCGCCGGCGCTGTTGCCGGCATTGCAGGCGCAGCTTGCCGCTGTCGGCGTGACCCTGACGGCCCGCATCGAGGCGGACCGGGTGCGCTATGCCGAGCGGGTGCGCGACAGTGATATCGCCGATCTCTGCCTGTTCGATTCGTCACCGATGAGCACGTTCCGGGTGCTGGCGGAGAAGATCGACAGCCGGGTGGCGGGGTCCTGGTGGCTCGGCTATCGCAACGCCGAGCTGGAAGCGGTGCTGGATCGGGCGCGGGTGGCCACCGATGGCGCAGTCCGCGCAGAGCTGTACCGGCGCTGCTACCGGCTGTTGCAGGATGATCCCGCCTGGCTGACGCTGTACACGCATCGCAAGACGGCGGCTTCGCGCGGGGCGTTGGTGTTCCGCGACGACGGGGTGCTGGACATCCGCGCCGTTGCGGTCATACCAGCCCGCATAAGTGTTGACCCATGAAGTATGGGTCAACGCGGGCCGGTATGAGTCTTTGTTTTGCGCGCGGCCACCGGCCAGCCCCGCGCGCGATACCAACCCACGAACTGGCCGGAAGAGTCGGCCATTTCGTGGGTTGGTATCAGTCGTTGAGCAACAGCCGCAGTTCAACCACACCGTCGCGCTCGCGCACCGTAACGCCGTCGGTGAGGCGGCGGATCATGTGCCCGGCCAGGCGGGCGGGCGCCGTGTCGTCATGCAGCAACTCATCCGCTGTTGGCGGCCGGTCCGCGAGGGTGACCGCCAGGCCGGTATAGGTCAGCCGGACATCGATGCGCGCTTCATCGAACCCGATCGCCAGGGTGACCGGGGCGCGGGTGAGATCGGCCACCTGGATCGCCTCCAGGCACCAGTTCAGGATATGGGTGGTGCGGCGCACCAGGTCGGCACGCAACGCCCAGGCGCCGCCGGCGCGCTCCATGAAATCGGCGACGATGTCCGGCGTCATGGCGGCCGGGCGGCGGGTGATCTCCATCTGCCGGCGGATGCCGATGCGCAGCAGGGCGTTCAGCACGATGGCCACCAGCGTGCCGAGCGCGCCGGCGGTCATCAGCGGTTGCAGGCCGGGCGGCACCCAGTCGGCCAGTTGCGGCACCACCTCGACCGACAATGCTGCAACCACCGCCAGCCCGACGGCTGCGGATTTGCGCGTGTCCAGCAGGCGGGCGGTGGCGAGTTGCATCCCGCTGGCCATCATCACCGCGCCGGCCTGGAGCAAGGTGGCGGCGATCACCGGGCCAGGCAGCTGGGACACGATGGCCGCGGCACGCGGAAAGCAGGCGAGCACGATGCAGCAGGCGCCGGTGGCCAGCGCGATCACCCGGCTGGTGACGCCGGTGGCGCCCTGGAGGGCGGCATTGGTGGCGCTCATGTTCACGCCGGGGGCACCGAGCAGGCCGCCAATGGTGGTGGCGATACCATCGGCCATCACGCCGCCGGCGATGCTGCGCGGTTCCGGTCGGACCCAGTCGGCGTCGTTGACCTTTTGCAATCCGGTGACCAGCCCAATCGTCTTGAGCATCGCGGCCAGCGCCGCCACCAGAAACGCCGGCAGCAGGGCGGCGTCGAAGGCCAGCCCGACGCCGCTGATATCCGGCAGGCCGACAACCGGAAGCGCCCCGAGATCGAGGTCCGGGGAGAGTTGCAGGCGCCCGAGCCCGGCGGCCAGGACGGTGCCGGCAACCATGGCGATCAGCACGCAGGCCCAGCGCAGCACGCCGCGGCCCCAGACGCTGAGCCCGACCGCCAGGGCCAGTGTGGCCAGGCCGATGGCGATGTCCACCGGCTCCGGTGCGCCACCGGCGGGCGTGCGCAGCAGGGTGCGCACCCCGGTGATCGACACCGACAAGCCGACGATCAGCACCACCGCCCCGGCGATCTCCGGCGGCATCAGCGCGCGCACCCGGTTCAGCAGCCGCGCCATCACCATGGTGGCCAGCCCGGCCAGCAACGTCATGCCGGCAACCATCGGCAACCCGCCGATCTGGGCGGCAAGCAGCGAAGGGGCGAGGAATGGGGTCGACGGGCTGATCGGGGCGAGGAAGCCGCTGCCCAAGCCGTGGCGGGACACCGCCTGGAGCATGGTGCCGAGGCCGCAGGTCAGGAAGGTCATGCCGATCAAAGTGACGAACTGGCCAGTGGTGGCCTGGGCCTCGCGGCCGACCAGCAGGGCGATGTAGAGGAACAGGAAGACAACGGTGGTCTGTTGCGCCGCGATGGCCGCGATGACGACCAGCGGCGGCCGGTCGTCCAGGCCGAAGCGGATGTTCGCCGGCTTGCGCAAGGTGCTGCCTGGGAGGTCGGGGCGGCCGCGCGTCAGACCTTCAGGAACCCGACCAGCCGCTCGGCCTCCTCGACGATCGGCAGCGCGAGCGCCTCGGCCTTGCGCGCCCCGTCGCGCAGCACGGCATCGACTGTGCCGGGATCGGCCAGCAGCCGGCGGGTCTCGTCGGCAATCGGGGCGAGATTGGCGACCAGCAGGGCGGTGAGGTCCTGCTTGAACGCGGAAAACCCCTTGCCGCCGTGCTCGCGCAGCACCCCGTCGTGGTCGGTGTCGGTGAGGGCGGCGTAGATGCCGACCAGGTTGCGGGCCTCGGGGCGGGCTTCGAGGCCGGCGGCATCGCCGGGCAGCGGCTCAGGGTCGGTCTTGG
>JANXSA010000367.1 GCA_025352915.1 Rhodospirillales bacterium
CCCCCATCCGGAAGAAAAATTTTTTATATCGGTAAAAAAGCCTTGATACGTCGAGTTGTTAGAGGTATATAAGCCGGATGACAACCACGGCTATCCACCCCCGCGCTGCCAGACGCCCGGCCGGGCCGAGCGTGATCGAACGCGTGCTGCACCGCCTCGCCCACATGGCAACGTTGCTAATGTTCTGGCGCCGCATCGCCCGCACCATCGCCCAGATCGAATCCCTGTTCGACCTCTGGCGCACCGGCGGGTTGCCCCTCGAAACCCCGGCCGCCCCCATCCCGGCACCCACGAATCCGTCTGTAGGGCGGGCCGCAGTCCGCCGCGCCACGTCCCGCCGCATCACTGCGCCCCGCGCCAGCGCCCCTCATCCAATCATGCCGCGCAAGCCCCGACTCCCATCGGCATCCCGCGTCACCCCCAATCCCAACGCGCGCCCGATCCCGGTCCAACGCCGCAGGCCGGCGTCCCCGCAACCGGAAATCTCAATTTTTGACCCGCTCAGTTACCCCGCC
Organism: Rhodospirillales bacterium; assembly: GCA_025352915.1. Lineage (GTDB taxonomy): Bacteria > Pseudomonadota > Alphaproteobacteria > Acetobacterales > Acetobacteraceae > CAMDGX01. Next base: position 516 of record JANXSA010000367.1, read on the forward strand.
GAGTCACGCTCTAATTGTTACGTAATCAAAATAAAATTCACCCCCGCGCCAAAACCCAAGCCTCCTTCAACCACTTCGCCACTTCCACACTATGCTCAAAAATCGAATACCGATGCCCGAACCCGTAATCGATGCCCGGAATCATCTCCACCGTCACCTGCTCCAACCGGCTATTCGGGTCCCGCGCATGATGCGCAAACATCTGCCGCACCACCTCTTTCCAAGGCTCCAATTTCCCCACATCCCAATCCGAATGCCATTCCCCAGGCTTCGGCCGGATGAACGGATACTGCACCCCCCGCCCCAAACTGCCATCGGGATGCGCCGCCCAGGCATTGCGCGGATTATTCGGCACAGCCGGCCGCGCATGGGCATGCCGCACCCAATTCGCCGAAATCCACTCGCCACAAACATTGCCCGCCCGATACGGATCAAGCACCAACCCCTCCGCCAGATCCTCCCCCAACCCCTCGATCCCCAGCTCGCCCGCATTGTCGATCTTGAAGATCACATGACTATGATCCAGCGTCATGTTGAACAAAACCCCACGCGCCTCCACCAGCCGCGCCACCTTCGCCACCCGCGAAAACCGCTCCGACCACATGTTGATGTGCACCTCGAAACACGGCACCACCCCCAACCGATCGCCCAATTCCGCCGCCCACAAATAGAAATCCGCCACCTGCTGGTCCGTCACCCGGCGGCCCGCCGCATCCCGAAACGGCACTTGCACGTTCTGCACCCGCATCCCGCACTCGGCCCCGATCCGCAAATGCCATTCCAGCAACGGCTCGTCCCGCCCCAGCGCATAGAAGAACCCGCCCGACAACAGCGGAATTCCCGTCGCCTGGCTCGCCTTCTTGTAAGTATCCACCAACCCCGGCAGCGGCGTCCGCTCGAAGTAGTCAAAAACCCCGGCATCCCGAACCATCCGGAACTGCGTCTCCACATCCGGCACATGCGCGTCGGTATGCAACACGCCCCCGCCGGAAATGCCGATCTTGATCTCCCGTGCCATCTCAGTGCCCCGCCAGGATGGCGTCGGCCACTTTCTCCGCCGTCATCAACGTCGGGAAATTGGTGTTCGCACACGGCACCACCGGAAAAATCGAGGCATCGCAAACCCGCAACCCCTCAACCCCCCGCACCAGCCCGGCCGGATCGGTCACCGCCATCGGGTCATCATCCGCCCCCATCCGGCAAGTGCACGACGCATGCCAAACCCCCACCGCGGCCTTGCGCACAAACGCCTCCATCGCGTCCTCGTCGCCCAGCACCTGCTCCATGGTGAATTCCTCCATCACCAGCTTCTGCAACAGGATTTTCCGCAACGCCGCCGGCCCGTCCAACAGCTTGGCCATGATATCGGTCAGGAACTTGTTCTTCGCGTTGATCACCCCCACCTGGCGAACCTTGTCGCTATAGCTGGCGGGGAACGGATCATCGGTCACCCGCTTCATCGCATCCAGCATGTGCAACGCCGCCACCCGCCGAAACCCATCGCCCAGCCGGTCCAGGTCACGCTTATCCGACAACAAATTGAACGCCACCTCCGGCTCGCTCCGCCAATCCTGCGACTGCAACTTCACCTCGCCGGTCTCGGAATAGGTCTTGTTGACGAACAGGATCAACGCCGCGATCTGCTCGCCCACCGAATGCCACGACGACTTGGTCGCCGCGGTCGCAAACATATCCCCCGCCGGCGCCCCGCCCATGCCCGAGGAGTACCGCCACCCGATCATGATATGCCGCCGCGTGGTGTCGTTGATCCGCGCAAAAGGTTTCACGAATGCCGCCAACGCAATGGAAGGATGATCCATCAACCGCTGCCCCACCCCCGGCAGCGCATGACGAACTGCGATCCCCATGTCGCGCAGATGCCCCGCCGGCCCGATCCCCGCCCGCAGCAGATGCGCCGGCGAGTGGATCGCCCCACTCGAAAGGATGACTTCCCGGCCGCGAAAGCTCTGCTTCCTGCCTTCAACAAGCGCATCGACGCCAACGCAACGATTGCCCTCGAACACCAATCCGCTGACCTGGGTCATGGTGGAGATCGTCAAATTCTCCCGCGCCCGTGTCGCCGGGTCGAGATAGCCAATGGCGGCGGAAACCCGGCGCTCATAGGCGTTGGAGATGGTGATCGGAAAATAGCCTTCCTCGAACTTGCCGTTCTGATCCGGCAGATACTTCATGCCCGACTGCTTCAACGCCTCGGCCAGCCCCTTGGCGTGCTCGGGCCAGAACTCCGGCCAGATGCGACGGACCGGAATGCGACCCTCGCGCCCATGCCACTCGTCGTCAAAATCCATGTCGCGCTCTACTTTCTTGAAGTAGGGCAGGACATTGTCCCAGTTCCACCCGGCCGCCCCGCGCGCGTCCCACTCGTCGTAATCGGTCGGTGCCCCGCGATTGGCCAATTGCCCGTTGATCGAAGACCCGCCGCCAAGCACCCGTGCCTGTTCATACTTGCGCAGCCGCGGTTTCGGCGCGTCCGGATTGTTGTGAGAGATCACCTCGGTGGTGACCTTCAGCTCGTTCCACAGAAATTTCGAATTGAGGTACGCCGTGCCAGGATACGAATCGAGCACTTCCGGCGGCACCTTGCCATGCGGCGTGTCCATGCCCGCCTCGCACAACAGCACCTTGTTGGCACTACGGGCCGACAAGCGGTTGGCCAAAACCGAACCGGCAGATCCGCCGCCGACGATGATGTAGTCGAATTCCACGCCCGTCTTCCTCCGCCAATGTGCCGGTTGCGCCCGGCATCACCAGCAACAGTAGCGCGAACGCGGCGCACGACAACCGTCCCCCGCTTGCTGCGAAGCGCCGCTGCCGCGATGCTGGGGCCAGCTCGGTGCGGGCGGGAGGGATGACGATGCGACACTTGCTGATGGCGGCGGCGATGGCGGCACTGTCGGGGACGGCATCCGCCCAGGATGCGGCGGTCGGGCGCGCGGTGGCACAGACCTGGTGCGCCAATTGCCACACGGTGGAAGCGCGCCCGGCCACCGCCGTGGACCAGGTGCCGGGCTTCGCGGTCATCGCCAACCGGCCCGGCGTGACGGCGGACGGGTTGCGTACCTTCCTGTCGATGCCGCATGCCCGGATGCCTGACCTGTCGCTGTCACGAACCGATATCGATAACGCGATCGCCTACCTGCTGTCGCTGCGAGCCAAGTAATCCATCCCAATTCAAAGGCGCCCCCATGGACACGATGCAGACCACCGGCCTGGATACCGAAGCGATCCGCCAGGCCAAGATCGAACTCGCCGCCACCTGCCGCTGGGCGGCGCGGCTGGGCTTCCAGTCCGGCGTCTGCAACCATTTTTCCACCGCCGTGCCCGGCCGGCCCGACCTGATGCTGATCAACCCCGAGGGCTATTTCTGGTCCGAGGTCACCGTCAGCTCGCTGGTGCTGGCCACCCATGACGGCACCATCATCTCGACCAACGGCCACACGGTGGAACTGACCGCGTTCTGCATCCACGCCCCGATCCACCGGCTGTTGCCCCAGGCGACCGCCGCCCTGCACACCCACATGCACCACGCGACGGCCATCTGCACCCGCAAAGGCGGCACCATCGCGCCGACCTATCTGTCGAGCATGTCATTCCTGAATTCGATCGCCTATGACCGCGGCTTTGAGGGTGCGGCGGTAACCCCGGCCGAGGGCGAGCGGCTCGCCGGGGTGATCGGAAAGGCCACCATCCTGATGATGGAAAACCACGGCCCTCTCGTGATCGGCTCCACCCTGGGCGAGGCGCTGTTGCGGCTGATCTACCTGGAGGACACCTGCAAGATCCAGATCCTGGCCGAAGCCGGGGGCGCGGAGTTGCAGCACATTCCGCCTGAGATCATCGCGACTTATCCCGAGGATTCCGCGATGTTCAAGAGTTACGGCCGCGTGTTCATGAAGGCGGTGATCCGCAAGCTGACCCGCGAGGAGCCGGACTTCCTGAATTGATGCCCACTGCGGCGCCGGCACGGCGATGATCAGGAAGGGCCAGGGTCGCACGATCAACGGCCGAGGCAGGCAGCCACAGAGGGCCTTCGTTGCCGGCCTCTTCAAGATCGCCGTCTTAACCCGCAGCCTCCAACACTTCACATGTCCGGCGTCTGCGTTTGCAGCCGAATCCCGTAAATCCAAGTGCACGATTTGTTGCCATGTGGCATATTGTTACAGGCGACATCCCGCCCACCGCCATCCGTCCGCGCGCAAAGGTCACCATGAGCGAGACCACTTCACAGCCACAGCTGCTGCGCCTGACCGCACAAATCGCCGCGGCGCACGCCTCCCATAATCATGTCACCTCCGAGGCGCTGCTGCGGCTGATCGAGAACGTCTACGGCGCACTGGCCGACAGCGGGAAGACGGTTATGGCCGAGGCGAAGCCGCAGCCGGCGGTGCCGGTAAAGCGGTCGGTGTTCCCCAGCCACATTGTGTGCCTGGAGGATGGTAAGAAGCTGAAGATGCTCAAACGGCATCTGATGACCGCCTTCAAGCTCACTCCCAGTCAATACCGGGAGAAGTGGGGTCTTCCGGCAAGCTATCCGATGGTGGCCCCATCCTATACGGCGCAGCGGTCAGTTCTGGCGAAGCAGTTCGGTCTTGGACGAAAGCCCGCCCTAGAGCCCGCAGTGCCGGAACCGGTCGCACCACCCGCGGCCCGTTTCCGCCGGAGCCGCCTGCCAAAGTAAGGCGGCGAAGTAGTCATGTCTCAGCTAAAACGGCGCGTTGCAGCTTTTGAGCGACGCGGAATACCTGCTGTTTGAAGGCAACAGCGCGGCTGTGCCCACCGAATTCGACTGCGTGTGTGCGCAGATGGTCGCCGGCGTGGCGTCCGGTCAGGCGCCCGGTCGGGTGACCGGAATCCAATCGTCGAAATGGGTGGTGTGGGTGGCGTTCATGGCGCCACCCTGGCGTCACGACTTGTGGATGGCCCAAGCACCCTTGGAAAACCGTCAAGCCCCTGGAAGCGGAGCGGGTCTAGATTATCAGCGCGACGGCCGCTGTGGTGGGCAGGCGCGGTACCGCCCGGTGCCGCCACCATCCCGGCCGGTCCGCTCGTCAGCTCCGGCGCGAGGTCAACCTGCGCGGTGGCAGCGATGGCATGAGCCGCTCATTACGGGCACCAATGGCTCCTTATTGAGGTCCGGCCAATGCGCGCGAGCTCGCAGGCGAGCTGCGGGTCTTTGGGACGCCGTCGAGCAGCGGTCTGGGGAAGAAGGCGTACGCGCCATGCTGCGGGCCGGGGGGAAGGCCGTGTGCAGTCACGGCGCCGTCCGTTGCGCCTGAACAGCAAACGGCACTGGACCAGATGGCCGAGTTTACCGCCGCCTTGAAACAGGCAGGTGCTTGGCGCGATCGCG
>JANXSA010000373.1 GCA_025352915.1 Rhodospirillales bacterium
CGCTCTAACCAACTGAGCTACAGGCGCTCCGTCCCCAGGATTCCGCAGGGTGAGGGACTTGGCAACTGATTCCTGTGGCGCCGTCCGGTTGCCTGTATCTTTCTTCTCTGTCATATCCCGGCATTGTTGGGCCGAAAATGACCGGTAATCCGCCGGAATCGGCTGGGCGCTTCCAATGCCCGTGTAAGTTTTGAGGGGATCGAGCGAAATGGCCGTGACTACACTTATCGTCATCGCCTGCGGGGTGCTTGCCCTGCTGTATGGGCTGGTGGCATCGCGCCAGGTGCTGGCCGCCGATGCCGGCAATGCCCGCATGCAGGAAATCGGCAACGCCATCCAGGAGGGTGCCCGCGCGTACCTGAACCGCCAGTACCTGACCATCGGCGGCGTGGGCGTGGTCATTCTCGTCCTGCTCGGCCTCACGCTGGGCAAGACCGTGGCCATCGGGTTTGCCATCGGCGCGATCCTGTCGGGCGTGGCCGGGTATATCGGCATGAACGTCTCGGTCCGCGCCAATGTTCGCACCGCCCAGGCTTCGCGCCAGGGGCTGGCGGCTGGTCTGGACGTGGCGTTCAAGGCCGGTGCGATCACGGGGATGCTGGTGGTGGGCCTGGGGCTGCTCGGTGTGGCGATCTATTACTTCGTGCTGCGCTCCGGCATGGCGCCCGGGGCTGATATGCGTCCGGTGCTTGAGGCGCTGGTGGCGTTGTCGTTCGGTGCTTCGCTGATCTCGATCTTTGCGCGGCTCGGCGGCGGTATCTTCACCAAGGGTGCCGATGTCGGCGCCGATCTGGTGGGCAAGGTCGAGGCCGGGATTCCCGAGGACGACCCCCGCAACCCCGCGACGATTGCCGACAACGTCAGTGACAACGTCGGCGACTGCGCCGGCATGGCGGCCGATCTGTTCGAGACCTATGCGGTCACGATCGTGGCGACGATGCTGCTGGGCGCGATCTTCTTCAAGGCGGGGGCTGATGCCGATGCCATGATGTTGCTGCCGCTGCTGATTGGTGCGGTTTGTATCATCGCCTCGGTGATCGGCACGTATTTCGTCAAGCTCGGCGCCAGCAACAACATCATGGGCGCGCTGTACAAGGGTCTTGCCGTCACCGGCGCGATCTCGGCGATCCTGATTGCCATCACCATCGCCATGACCACCGGGTTCGGCGGGTCGTTGATGATGAGCACCGGCATGGCGGTGACCGGCACCAGCCTGTTCATCTGCGCCATGGTTGGGCTGGCGGTCACCGGGCTGCTGGTGTGGATCACTGAATACTACACCTCGACCGAGTATCGTCCGGTTCGCAGCATCGCGCAGTCGTCGACCACGGGACACGGGACCAACGTGATCCAGGGGCTGGCGATCTCGATGGAATCGACGGCGCTGCCGGTGCTGGTGATCTCGATCGGCATCATCGTCGCCTATCTGACTGCCGGGCTGTTCGGCATTGCGGTGGCCGCGACCACCATGCTGGCGCTGGCCGGGATGGTCGTGGCGTTGGATGCCTATGGGCCGGTGACCGACAATGCCGGTGGCATTGCCGAAATGGCCGAGCTGCCGCCGGATGTCCGCAAGGTCACCGACGCACTTGATGCCGTTGGCAACACCACCAAAGCGGTGACCAAGGGCTATGCGATCGGTTCCGCCGGCCTGGCCTCGCTGGTGCTGTTTGCGGCGTATACCGAGGATCTGAAGCATTACTTTCCCAATGTGGTGGTGGATTTCACCCTCCAGTCGCCGTGGGTGGTGATCGGGTTGTTCATCGGCGGGCTGTTGCCTTACCTGTTCGGCGCGATGGGCATGACCGCTGTTGGCAGGGCTGCCGGGGCGGTGGTGGTTGAGGTTCGCCGGCAGTTCAAGGAAATGCCGGGGATCATGCTGGGCACGCAGAAGCCGGAATATGGCCGCGCGGTCGATCTGCTGACCAAGGCGGCGATCAAGGAGATGATCCTGCCGTCGCTGTTGCCGGTGGCGGCGCCGGTGGTGCTGTATTTGGTGGTCAAGGCGGTTGGCGGCCAGGGTGCTGCGTTCAGCGCCGTGGGGGCGATGTTGCTGGGCTCCATCGTGACCGGGTTGTTCGTGGCGATCTCGATGACCTCGGGCGGCGGCGCCTGGGACAACGCGAAGAAGTACATCGAGGAAGGCAACCATGGCGGCAAGGGGTCCGACGCGCACAAGGCGGCGGTTACCGGCGACACCGTGGGCGATCCGTACAAGGACACTGCCGGTCCGGCGGTGAACCCGATGATCAAGATCACCAACATCGTGGCACTGCTGTTGCTGGCGATCCTGGCCCGCATGGGCTGGTGATTTCGCTGGCCCGGCCAGGCTAACGAAAACGGCCCCGGAGCAAGCGCTCCGGGGCCGTTTTCATGTCCGCCGGGCGGGGCGGTTAGACCAGGAAGATCGCCATCAGGGCGAGGCCGATCATCGAGGCGATGACGGTCCAGGTGGTGGCGCTGCAGAAGCCGTTGAACATACCTTGGCGGTCGGCGGTGAAGGCCGTCTCGGTGACGGTGGCGGGGCTGTTGGACGGAGCATGGGCCATGGCGGTCTCGTTCTGCTGCGTTGGACGGAATCCGGTATCTAGATCAGTTTTGCCGGGATGGGAACCGTTCTTGGCTTGGTTGGCGTTTCATTCTGATATCGTAATAAATTAGCCGTGGCAAGGCGATTTCACAGAGGCGTTTTTTGGGCGGGAATCCGGGACATCGGGTGTCTGGCGGGCGACGCGGCGGGCGCGTCCGGGCGCCTTGGGTGGCGGTTGGCGCGGGGTTCGCGTGCTGGGTCGACGCGGCGACACGCCGGG
>JANXSA010000398.1 GCA_025352915.1 Rhodospirillales bacterium
CGAGGTCACCTTCCGCCGCGGCCGCGTCATCGCTAGCTCGAACGCATACTTCAAAATCCGGTCCACCCCCGTCCGCGTCATGATCGTCAGTTGGCTGGCGAACTCCCGCTCCGTCCCCTCGAAATGCCGCCCGCCCGACGACGAATACTCGCCCTCGGTGTTCTCCCGCACCACGTAGAAATCGATATCCTTCTCCGTCCGCCCGGCCAGCGGCGTCACCGCCCCCGGCATCAACCGGCACGGCCGCAAATTCACATACTGGTCAAACTGCCGCCGGAACGGGATCAGCAAACCCCACAACGAAATGTGATCCGGCACCCCCGGCCACCCCACCGCCCCGAGAAAAATTGAGTCGGCCTCGCGCACCATCTCCAGCCCATCGGCCGGCATCATCGCCCCGGTCTTCTTATAGGTCTCGCAAGACCAGTCGTAATGGTCGAGCTTCAGCCCAAACCCGAACCGCCGCGCCGCGGCATCCAGCACCCGCAGCCCCTCCGGCGTCGTCTCCTTGCCAATGCCGTCGCCGGGGATCACGGCGAGCCGGTAGGTCTTTGTCATGGCGCTTCCTCACGAAGGTAATAGCCGCGCCATACTATTTGACCCGCGAAGGCAAGCAAGGCCAGGGTTTCACCCTGGACCCACCAGGGGCCAAGCCCCTGGACCTTATATATTAAGGGTCCAGGGGGCTTGGCCCCCTGGCGGGTCTGGGCGGAACCCAGCCTTACTCTAACCCAAACCGCCGCCGAATCTCCTCCGCCACCCGCCCCGCCTCATCCAGCGGCGGCCGCTGCCACCGCGCGATCGACTGGCCCAGCGGCCGCGCATGTCCCGCCTGGAACAACGTCTGCGCAAACCGATGATGCCGCGGCCCAGCGAGTTCCGGCGCCGCGATATAAACCGCCGCCGTACTGGCACACGCCTCCGAGATCATCGAGATCGAATCTGCCGTGATCACAATGGCATCGGCGCTGGCCAGAAACCCATGATACGGATTCTCCCCCGGCTCCCCCCAGCGATAGATCAGGTGCAACGCCGCCGACAACCCGGCCGACAACGCCTCCGTCGCCTCCCGCCCGGTCCGCCGCGACGTCGTGGCCAGCACCGCCCCTCCGCTCGCCACCGCCAATTTCGCCACCTGCTTGCCCAGCGCATGCGCCATCGCCGGCTGCATATCCGTCCCCCGCACCGGCCCGCCCACCAACAGCGCCACAAGCGGCCCCGGCAGATGCGCCAGCCGCTCCCGCCACGCCGCTCGCGCCTGCCCCAGCAACAGCGGCGAAACCCGGTGCGGCGCCCCCAGCACCGGAAACACGTTCGCCGCCGCCGCCGGCCGGTCATGCTCGGGGATCACCAGCATGTCGAACATCCCGTGCCGCCACAGCCCGCCCAGCCCCGGATGCATGCAATGCACAATCCGGCAGCCAAACTGCGACTTCATCCACAGCGCCACCGCGCCCGACCGCCGCCCCGCCGAAATCACCACGTCCGGCCGCGGTGGCGCCCCCTCCGCCACACCCCCCCGTTCCGCCGGCAGCGAAACCCCCGCCGCACTGCGCGCCAGTTCCGCCGCAATCCCGCGCGACGGCTGCCGCAACCCCGCCAGCGACCCCCCCGGCACCAACCCCGCCAGATGCGCCGTCCAAGGATTCCACATCAGCGGAATCCGCCGGAACGGCACCCCCAGCCGCTCGGCAATCCCGATCGCCTGGTTCGCCGTCCCCACCCGAGGATCATCCAAAACCCAAACCCGCGCCGGCGGCGCCGCCACCTGCCCATCCGCCGTCCCCGCATGCGCCCGATCAACCTCAGCCATCAACGGCTCCCAATGGACGGAACAGGGCGGGACGGCTACGAAAGCCCAGACACATGACGTGACGCATGGGGAGACCCCGGATGGAAAAGCTGCACATGACGGACTGGGACCGGGACGCCGCCCTGACCACCGCCCGGATATTGTTGGAAATCAAGGCGGTCAACTTCCGTCCGGAGGAGCCCTACACACTGACATCGGGCTGGAAATCCCCCGTCTACATCGATTGCCGCCGCATCATCTACTTTCCCCGCGCCCGCGCCAAGATATGTAAACTCGGCGTCGAAAAAATCGGCCGCCACATCGGCTACGAATCCATCGAAGCCATCGCCGGTGGCGAAACCGCCGGCATCCCCTTCGCCGCCTGGATCGCCGACCGCATGTCCATTCCGATGGCCTATGTTCGCAAGAAACCCAAAGGCTTCGGCCGCAATGCTCTCATCGAGGGCGATGTCCCCCTCGGCAAGAACACCCTCCTCGTCGAAGACCTCACCACCGATGGCGGCTCCAAGGTCCAGTTCTGCCAGGCCCTGCGCGACGCCGGCGCCATCTGCAACCACACCTTCGTCGTCTTCTACTACGGCGTCTTCCCCGGCAGCTTCAAAACCCTCAAAAACATGGATATCCAGCTCCACCACCTCGCCACCTGGTGGGACGTGCTGGAAGCCTGCCGCGACCGGCCCTACTTCTCCGACTCCGCCCTCACCGAGGTTCGAAAATTCCTGGACAACCCGGTCGCCTGGTCGGCCGCCCACGGCGGCGTCGCCAGCCAGGAAGAGGCGCTGGCCCGCAAGGGGCTGAAGGTCGAGTAGCGCCGCCACCCGCCCAGCTTCGACACCCGCCAAACTTCCCCACAACGTCACGCCACCGCCAAGCGACTGCAACACTGCGCCACTATCAGGGGTCATCCATCACAGGAGACCCCACCATGCTCAGCCGCCGCAACACCCTCGCCGTCCCCGGCCTGGCTGCCGCGGGCGCCTTGCTTGCCCAGTTTGCCGGACTCACCACCCCCGCCAGTGCGCAAACAGCGGCCACCGCGCCAAGCGGCGTCCCGCTCTTCCGCTTCGGCATCATCAGCGACCCGCAATTCGCCGCCGTCGCCCCCCGCCGCACCCGTTTCTACGCCAACTCGCTGTGGAAGCTGTCCGAGGCGGTGGAGATGTTCAACGGCCAGGACCTCGCCTTCGTTACCACCCTCGGCGACATCATCGACCGCCACTGGACCAGCTACGACGCCATCCTGCCGCTGTACGACCGGCTGAAGCACCCGCATTTCTTCGTCCTCGGCAACCACGATTACGAAGTCGGCGCCGACTACCTCGCCTCGGTCCACCGTATCACCGGCCTCAAGCGCGCCTATTACGACTTCCAGGCCGCCGGCCATCGCTTCATCGTCATCGACGGCAACGACGTCAGCCTGTTCGCCAACGCACCCGGCAGCGAAAAGCACAAGCTCGCCGCCACCCGCCTCGAAGCCCTGAAATCCCGCGGCGCCGCCAACGCTCAAACGTGGAATGGTGGCGTCAGCGACGAGCAGTTCCGCTTCCTGGAAACCAGCTTCGCCGCCGCCGAACGGGCCGGCGAGAAGGTGATCGTGCTCGGCCACTACCCGATGTTCCCGGCCAACGAGCACAACATGTGGGACAGCGAGCGCCTGCTGGAGTTGTTCACCGCGCAGAAGCACCTCCAGGCCTATTTCTGCGGCCACAACCACGCCGGGAATTACGGCCTGCTGAAGGGCAAGCACTTCGTCAACATGAAGGGCATGGTCGAGACGGCCACCACGACCGCCTATGCCACGGTCGAAGTCTTCGCCGACCGCCTCAACGTGATCGGCCATGGCGTGGAAACCAGCCGCAATCTCGTCGTCTGACCCAACCGGTGCGCGCCGGCCGGCCCCAGCTCAGCCGGCCGCGCCCACCACCTGCAGCGCGATCCGCTCGATCGCCGGGTCGACCTTGTACATGTGCCGGTACTGCAACACCTGCTTGGCGATCAGCCGCAGCCGGAACCCAAACGGATGGAACGCCAGCGGCGCCAGCAACGGCTCGTTGAACGGCGCCACATCGGCGCGCTGAAACTCAAACGCCATCGACACCCGCGACGCCCCCCCGCGCGGCGAGGTCCGGCTGCCCCAGTGCAGCACCGCCTGGTTCCACATGAACACATCCCCCGCCTCCGCCGGCAGCGCCCGGATCGCCGCGTGGTCGAACTTCCACTCCTTGTCCTGCGGCGTGTTGTAGGTCGGGTCCTGCGTCGCCGGCACGATATACATGCACCCGTTCAGCGGCGTCGCCTTCGACAACGGCATCCAGGTCGTCATCGATTTCGGCGACCCATCCGGAAACAACGCCATCTGCCCCTTGTCCCGATGCGGCCGCCAGCCGGAGTCGCCGCGCGCCGGATCGACGTTCCACACCCAGAAATCCGGCAGCATCGCGTATTCGCCCAAAAGCCCGGCATAGATCGGCTGCAACCGGTAGAACGGGATCCAGAACTCGTCATAGATGAACGCAAACACCGGCGGCAGCCCGGCCCGGTCCAGCGCCCGCACCGTCTCGGCCATGACCGCGATATCCATCGGCCAGGCGATGTTGCTGGCATGGAAATACCCCTCCTCCAGCACCAGCGCCCGGATCGCCGCCATGTCCGCCGCGGCCGGCGTGATCGCCTCCAGCGCCTGCACCGAGCGCGCATCCCCCACATGCAGCCCCGGCGCAAACGCCCGCCAGAAATCCGCCGTGCCCAGATCGCGCACCGGAGCGGCCACAACGCTGCTCGGCACGCCAACTGGATTCAGGATACTCGACATCGCCCGCCCTCCCTCAAACCCGCTCACTCGCCGCGATCGCCACCTTACAGCCCGCCTTGATCAGCCCGTACAACAGCCGATACCCCGGCGCCTGCTCCGCCTCATGCGCCAGCCCGATATCACGATGCTCCAACTCCTCGGCCCGAAACACCTCAATCGTCTCCCGCAACGCCGCCTCGTCCTCCCCCAGCGAAGCCGACTGCGCCGCATAATGCTCGTCGATCGCCTCCTCGACCGCCACCGTGCACGCCATCGCCGCCCGCTCGCCGAGCAACGCCGTCGCCGCCCCCAGCGCGAACCCCGCCACATGCCACAGCGGCAACAGCGCCGTCGGCCGCACCCGCCGCTTGGCGATCATCGCGCTGAACGCATCCAGATGAACCTGTTCCTGCGCCTGCATATGCCGGATCAGATCGCCCTTCGGCCCCCGCCCCAGCACCGCCAACTGCCCGGCATAGATGCGCTTGGCACCATACTCGCCGGCATGATCCACCCGGATCATCCGCGCGATCCGTGCTTGCTCGGACATATCACCGGGTAGCGTCTGCGTGCTCATCTCTGCCTCGATCGGTTGCGAACCATCACCGCCGCCATCATCGCGGCACTGCCCAACGAGAATATAAGGCTCATCGCCGCCATCGACACCGGCAATCCCGAAATCAGATACGTCGGATCATCGCACGGCTTGGCCGGCCGCGCCGGCAAATCGGCAAACCCCGCCCCCGGCGTGAACCGCGCCACACACCCCGGCAGCGGACTCGGCCACAGCCCGCCCTCCACCCCCACATGCACCACCCCGATCGCCGCACTGCCCAACATCGCCAGCACCACCGCGGCCGCACACGCCATGCCAAACCGCCGCGGCACCACCAGCCCCAACAGCGCAAACCCGATCGCCACCCGATACGGCCACCGCCCCACCAGGCACAGCGCACACGGCACCAACCCGCCCCACCACTCGCTGCCCAGCGCGCCCAACAACGCCGCCGACACCAGGACGGCGTGCAACATCAGCCCGGCACGGAGCGAAATCCTCGGCATGCCCCGGGTATGAACCCGCCAACGACACGCGGCAAGAAGGCCAGAGTCTTCTTTTTGTGAACAAAAAGAAGCAAAAAAACTTCATCCATTAAAAGGGCTTTCCCTCTCCCCGTGGCGGATTGCGCCGCGAACCGGCCCACCACGCTCTCGCCCTCTTGATGGACAAAGTTTTTTTGCTTCGGCGGATTCAAGTTTGGGAGCGAACGCCACCGGGCGACCCTATAGGATAGGGTGTCTGGATGACGATTTCTCGACGCAAGCTGACGATGTTTGATCGAACACTGATAGCGGTTCGGTTGGGTGATGGCTGGGGGATCCGGG
>JANXSA010000412.1 GCA_025352915.1 Rhodospirillales bacterium
GTTGGCTGTCGGTCACCTGGACCTGGCCGACGGCGTGGCAGATCGCCGAGAGCCGGCGCTGGGCGATCTCCTGCGCGATCTCGCTGCGGTTTACCAGGTTCAGCTGGTCCCAGATCTTCCGGCCGCGACACGGACCGTCGATGATGTCCATCTCAAGCCACAGCATCTGGCCGTCGCCAGCCTTGGTGGGACGCATCTCGCTCTGCACGATCTGCACCGGATAGCGATCGGGCGGCAGCAGCGCGCGCGGGGCATCCGGTTCGACGCCGCTGGCGTCAAAGGTCAGCTGGGCCATCTCAAGTGGCTCCTTCCATGATGGGTGTTTCGGTAGGGTCCGGGGCCGCGATGGCGGTGCCCGCGTAGAACGGGATGCCTGCCGCAAGCGTCGGCCAGTCCAACGCCAGTGTGTCGGACAGGCCGAAGCGGTTCTTGGCCAGGTAGGCCGGCCGCTCGGTGGTGTGCAGCAGCCGGTCACCGCCGCTGACGCCGCGCACGACCTTCTTGCCGAAGCCGGCATCAGACTTCAGCGTGCTGATCCGATAGTTGGCGAACAGCACGGCATCGACGTGTTCCTGCACCAGTGCGGCCGCCCGCGCGTGCAGCTTCGGCTGGTAGCGGTCGTACGGCTCGGTCTCCGGGCTGTCGAATCGCTTGATGTCGGCGTGGGCGATCAGGATCACGCCCATGCCACGCTCGTTGCGCAGCAGGTTCAGCCCTTCGAGAAAGCCACGCCAGGTATCGACGGCTGCCGTGTACCCTTTGCCGAAGCCAGGCTGCTCGATCGAGGCCCAGGGGGTGGCCTGGATGGCGCAGGTGTGCTGCCAGATCATCGGCTCCAGCCAGTCGAGGCTGTCCAGCACGACGGTCTGGAAGTCGTGCGGCTGGCCATACAGCACGTCGAGCGCGTCCTGGATGTCGCCATAGCTGCGCAACACGCCGAAGGTCGCGGCGTCGATGCCGCCCAGCCCGTCCTCGGTCTGCAGGAACACCGGCGCCGGGGCGTCAGCGGCGAGCTTGGTCTTGCCGACGCCGGCAACGCCGTAGACCAGTAGGCGGGGCGGACGTGCCTCGCCGCTGCGGCGCAGGGATGCGAGCGAGATGGCCATCAGTTCGCCTCCCTGCTCGGCCGCGGTTTGGCCCTGATGACGTCGACTTGGATCTGGCCACCGGCGCGCGCGACCGCCTCGGTGAAGCTGTCGAGCGTCGGCTCGAAGGCGGTGACGTCCTTGGCACGCGCCATGGCGTCGCCAGAGAGCGGGATCGCAACCTCGATGCGCAATTCGTGCATCACTTCTCTCCCGTGAGCAGGATGCGCAGGACGTTGGTCAGCCGGCGGTCGACCTCCTCGAGGTCCCGCGACGTGATGTCGACGCTCAGGGCATCGAGGGCCATGCCCGCCTGCGCAGCGGCCTTGATGAGGATGTCGACCAGCATCGGCACGGCTTGATCGCCGGCGTCGCGGACGCGCTGGCCCAGTGGGACGAATGTGCTCATGGTTCGGTGCTCCTCAGGGTGTAGGTCGGTCGGCCGGTGCCAAGGGTGCGGGCCGGTTCGAACAGGGCGCGGATGCGCGGCGGCCAGGCGCCGTAGCGGCTCTCCGACACGCTCATCTCGATCGTGACGTAGTCGGCGGGGTCCTCCCCCCAGCCGCGCAGCACTGCGACCGCCTCGGCCAGTCGGGCCGGCTCCCACTCGGTGCGCTTCGGCAGGTCGGCGACCACCTCGACGTCGTCGACAGTGAAGCGGACGCGGCCGGTGTCCTTGCCCTCGGCGCGACGCGCGACGGCGGCCGCCTCGCCAAAGCGGATGTCCAAAGCCGCTGCCAGCTTGTCCGAGATGCGCTTGGTGTCCGACTTGATCTCGGCCACGTTCTCGGCCAGCAGGGCCAGGTGGTCGACCGGCAGGCGGGCGACCTGCCCGGTGTCCATTTCGCGCAATTGCGCGAGGGTTGTTCGGTTACTCGACATAGGGTCTCCTGGGGTTGTCGGGGTGGGAGCGCAGCGATCAGGCGAATTCGCGGGCGATGGCGTCGTTGGCCGGAACCGGCCCCAACTCGATGTCGCGGCGACGGGCGCGCCGATCGGCATCGAGGTCGGCGTCGCA
>JANXSA010000413.1 GCA_025352915.1 Rhodospirillales bacterium
ACCCCTCCCAGCCCAGGCCCTCGATCACGCCAGCGGCTACCTCCTCGCTTTGGCCGCCATGGCCACCCGCCTGCGCCAATCCAAGGAGGGCGGCTCCTGGAAAGTCAGCGTCGCCCTCGCCACCACCGGAAACTGGCTCCGCAACCTCGGCCGCATCGACGCCATCACCACGCCCGACCCCGGCTTCGACACCATCACCGACCTCCTGGAACCCAGCACCTTCGGCCCAACCCCCACCCAAACCCTCCGCCACGCCGCCCAACTCACCAACACCCCCGCCCACTGGTCCCGCGGCGCCTCCATGCTCGGCGCCGACCAACCCACCTGGCAACACCCGTAGGTCGGATAAGCGAAGCGCCATCCGACTCCTTTCGCGGCCCACAGAAAGCAAGCAAGCCCTTCTTTTTGTGAACAAAAAGAAGCAAAAAAACTTCATCCGTAAGCTCACTTCTCTCCCCTCGGCGCTTGGGCGGGGGGAGCCGGAGGGGGCTCTTCCCACCCCAAAACACCGTCTTCCTGAGCAAAGCGAAGGATCCACGCTTCTCCGTCGCCCCAACCCAAAAAAAAGTGCAACCGCCTGGCAAAAATCCCTTGCTTATCCGATATCCGTTAGTTAATATAAAACGAATGGAATCGCATTCCCCCTTGGCCGACCAGTTCGCTGGCCTGCGCGCCGCCCCTACGGCAGACAACGGCAGCATCATGCTGCCTGCGGCGCTGCACGCCCTGATCGCTGCCATTTTCGCGCGCATCTTCGCCCGCCTCGACGACCTCCTCCGCCTCTGGCAATCCGGCCACCTCCCGCCGCCCGGAAATCCGCGCCAAGCCCAGCACGTCCAGCACCGCGCCGCCCAGCTCTCGTACTTGCCGCCCGACGGAGAATCCATGCAGCGCGCGGGCAGGGTGCAGCACGCCCGCAAGCAAGAATCCACAAAGAGGCAGAGCGGCAGAGAGAAGCCAAGCAAGCCCTTCCTTCTCTCCGCCTCTCTGCCTCTTTGTGAAAATTCTTCCTTGCTGATGCGGCCAAACGCCACCCATCGACCCGACGCGACAGCCCTGCACCCGCCCAGACTTCGTCCGCGTCCCGCCCGCGATCCGCCCAGGCAGGAGGAGGGGCCGCCACCCTCCCATCCCCCGCAGAACCCCTCCTTCCGGGGCCGCCGCCGCACGCCCATAATATTTCCGATATCAAAACAAACACCACCGCCCTCCCCGTAACGTCCCGAATTGCAAGACCCGCGCGTGACTCCGCCGCCCCCCTGCGCTAGGTGAACCGACCCGCTTCACCCCGCGCACCCGGCTCTCAAATGACCTCGTCCAATGACATCCGCGCCACCTTCCTCGACTACTTCGCCCGCCACGGCCACACCGTGGTGGAATCCTCCCCCCTGGTGCCGCGCAACGACCCCACCTTGATGTTCGCCAATTCCGGCATGGTCCAGTTCAAGAACGTCTTCACCGGCCAGGAAAAACGCCCGTATTCCCGCGCCACCACCGCCCAGAAATGCGTCCGCGCCGGCGGCAAGCACAACGACCTCGACAATGTCGGCTACACCGCCCGCCACCACACCTTCTTCGAAATGCTCGGCAACTTCTCCTTCGGCGACTACTTCAAGGACCAGGCGATCTTCCACGCCTGGACTCTCCTCACCAAAGACTTCGCCATCCCCGCCGAAAAACTCCTGGTCACCGTCTATTCCGAAGACGAAGACGCCGCCGCACTCTGGAAGAAAATCGCCGGCCTCCCCGAAAGCCGCATCATCCGCATCCCCACCTCGGACAATTTCTGGCGCATGGGCGACACCGGCCCCTGCGGCCCCTGTTCGGAAATCTTCTACGACCACGGCGACAAAATCCCCGGCGGCCCCCCCGGCTCCCCCGACGAGGACGGCGACCGCTTCATCGAGATCTGGAACCTCGTGTTCATGCAGTTCGAGGAAGGCCCGCCCGGCACCCGCGTGGCCCTGCCGCGCCCGTCCATCGACACCGGCATGGGGCTGGAGCGGTTCGCCGCCATCCTGCAGGGCAAGCACGACAACTACGACACCGACACGTTTCGCGCGCTGATCCTGGCCAGTGCCGAAGTGACCGGGCAGGACCCGGACGGGCCGTTCCGCACCAGCCACCGCGTCGTCGCCGACCATCTGCGCTCGACCAGCTTCCTAATCGCCGACGGGGTGCTGCCGTCCAACGAGGGGCGCGGCTACGTGCTGCG
>JANXSA010000447.1 GCA_025352915.1 Rhodospirillales bacterium
CAAGGACCTCGGCATCGTGCTGGACCAGGCCCGGGCGCTCACCTTCCCCCTGCCGATGGCCTCGGCCGCCCACCAGCTTTTCCTCGCCGCCGCCGCCGCCGGCCACGGCGCCCGCGACGACGCCTTCGTCATCCGCTTCTGGCAAACCCTCGCCGGCATCGCCTTGCCCGAAAAAAAGGACTGACCCTCGCCAAACCCCGTCGAAACCCTATAACAAGTGCATGTCCCAGCCCGCCCCCCCACCGTCGCGCCGCCCCCGCGTCGCCCTGTTCGTCACCTGCCTGGTGGACCTGCATCGCCCCACCGTGGGCTTTGCCGCCATCCGCCTGCTCGAACAGGCCGGTTGCCAGGTCGAAGTCCCGCGCGCCCAGACCTGCTGCGGCCAACCCGCCTACAACGCCGGCGACCGCGCCACCGCCCGCGACCTCGCCGCCTCCATCCTCGACGCCTTCTCCGGCTACGACTACATCGTCGCCCCCTCCGGCTCCTGCGCCGGCATGATCAGCCACCATTTTTCCGGGTTATTCGACAACGACCCACAGCAACGAACCCGCGCCGAAGCTCTCCAGGCCAAGACCTTCGAACTCATCGCCTTCCTCACCGACGTCATAAAAATCACCACCGTCCCCGCCGTCTACCAGGGCACCGCCACCTACCACGACAGTTGCTCCGGCCTGCGCGAACTCGGCCTCAAATCCCAACCCCGCGCCCTCCTCGCCTCCGTCTCCGGCCTCGCGCTGAAGGAAATGGTCGAACCCGAAACCTGCTGCGGCTTCGGCGGCACCTTCTGCGTCAAATACCCCGATATCTCCACCCGCATGGTCAGCGACAAAACCCGCGACATCGCCGCCACCGGCGCCGATACCCTCCTGGCCGGCGACCTCGGCTGCCTGCTCAACATGGCCGGCCGCCTGAAACGCGAAGGCAGCCCGATCAAGGTCCGCCACATCGCCGAGGTTCTCGCCGGCATGACCAACGACACCCCGCCCATCGGCGAAGCCCGCGGCTAGGAGCCCCCGACCATGCTCGCCACCAGCCCCGCCTTCAAACAGAACGTCAAGGGCGCGCTCGCCGACGCATCGTTACAAAAGGCGCTCGCGTTCACCCGCCCCAGCTTCGCCGGCAAGCGCACCGCCGCCGTCGCCGCCCTGCCCGAATTCGAGCAACTGCGTGATGTCGGCCGCGACATCAAGAACCACGTCCTCGCCAATCTCGATTTCTACCTGGAAACCTGGTCCGCCAACGTCGAGAAATCCGGCGGCATTGTGCATTGGTGCAGCACCGCCGATGACGCCCGCGCCGCCGTCCTCGCCATCTGCCAGAAGGCCGGCGCCAAGACGGTGACGAAGGGCAAGTCGATGATCTCCGAGGAACTGGCGATCAACGACCACCTGGAAAAGCACGGCATCGAGCCGGTCGAAACCGACCTCGGCGAGTATATCCTGCAACTCCGCAAGGAACCCCCGAGCCACATCATCGCGCCGGCCTTCCACCTGAACCGCGAGGACTGGGAGGAAAGTTTTCGGGCGTCGCACACCGACCTGCCCGAAGACCGCGTCTTCGGCGAACGCCGCGACATCCTCACCGAAGCCCGCAAGAAACTCCGCGAAAAATTCCTCGCCGCCGATGTCGGCATCACCGGCGCCAATTTCCTGATCGCCGAAACCGGCAGCAGCGTCATCGTCACCAACGAGGGCAACGGCGACCTCACCCAAACCCTGCCGCGCGTCCACATCGTGCTCGCCAGCATCGAGAAGGTCATCCCCACCCTGGAGGATGCCTGCACCTTCCTGCGCCTGCTCGCCCGCTCCGCCACCGGCCAGGACATGAGCGTCTATACCACCTTCTCCACCGGCGCCCGCCGCCCGGCCGACCTCGACGGCCCCGAAGAGTACCACGTCGTCCTGATCGATAACGGCCGCACCGGCATGATCGGCACCGAGTTCCAGGAGATGCTGCGCTGCATCCGCTGCGCCGCCTGCATGAACCACTGCCCGGTCTATTTCACCGTCGGCGGCCACTCCTACGGCTGGGTCTATCCCGGCCCGATGGGCTCGGTGCTCACCCCCGCGCTGATCGGGGTGGACAAGGCGGGGCATTTGCCCAACGCCTCCACCTTCTGCGGCAAATGCGAAAGCGTCTGCCCGGTGAAAATCCCGCTGCCCAAGCTGATGCGCCATTGGCGGGAACGCGAGTTCGAGCGCCATCTCGCCCCCCAGGGCATGCGCTCCAACCTCGCGATCTGGGCCTGGTTCGCCAAGCGGCCGCAACTCTACCGCATGGCCACCGGCCTTGCCGCCCGCCTGCTCTCCTGGCTCGGCCGCGGCAAGGGGCGCGTCGCATCGCTGCCCTTCGCGGCGGGCTGGACGGCGGGGCGTGACCTGCCGACGCCGGAGGGCGAGACCTTCTTCGCCCGCTACGCCCGCGCCCAGCGGGAGGGCAAGCTGTGAGCAAGGAGAACATCCTCAACGCCATCCGCCGCGGCCTCAAGCGCGGCCCCCTGCCGGACGACCAGGCGATGGGGCTGCGCGCCCGCCTCGCCGGCCATCCGCGCCACCTCATCCCCGCCCGCAGCCGCGTCTCCCGTCCCGAGCAGATCGCGCTGTTCATCCGCAACATCGAAAAGGAGTTCGGCTCCGTCGCCCGCGTGGCCGATTTCGCGGCGATCCCCGATGCGGTGGCCGCGTATCTCGCCGCGCGGAACCTGCCGACCGATTTCGCCATCGCGCCGCATCCCGAACTCGCGGACATCCCCTGGGATACGCGGCCCCTGCTGCAACGCCGCCCCGGCCGCGCCCAGCCGAGCGATCTCGTCAGTCTCCAGCACGGCTACGCCGCCATCGCCGAAACCGGCACGCTGATGCTGCCCGCCGCACCCGAGCGCCCCACCACGCTCAACCTGCTGTCGGACACGTTCCTCGTGGTGCTGCGCGCATCGCGCGTCGTCGGTGCCTATGAGGAGGCGTGGGACCTGCTGCGCGCCGAAAGCCCCACCCAGCCCGGCGGCGGCTTCATGCCGCGCAACGTGATGCTGGTGACCGGCCCCTCGCGCTCGGCGGACATCGAATCCACCCTCGAACTCGGCGCCCATGGCCCGCGCCGCCTGCACGTCCTCCTCGTGGATGACGACCCCGCCGCACTCGGCTGATCCGCCATGGCGCGGGCGGCGAAACAGGTCAGCGAGGCCGATCAGCGCGAATGGGCCGCCTATGCCCGCACCGTCCGCCCGCTCGATGGCCGTGCCTTGCCCGACCTGCCGCCCGCCCCTGCCCTGCCCGAGCCGATCCAGCATGCCGCCCACCCCGCGGCCCCGCGCAAGCCGGCGCCTATCAACACCGCCTTGGCGGTCGGCAACCAGCCCGGTGGCCTCGACAACTCAAGCTGGAACCGCTTCCGCTCCGGCAAGCTCGTGACCATGCGCACGCTCGATCTGCACGGCCGCACCGCCCAGCGCGCCTTTCACGCCCTGCACGCCTTCCTCCACGCCGCCCATGCCGACCACGTTCGCTGCGTCGAGGTGATCACCGGCCGCGGCGCCGGGGAGGCCGGGGGCGTCATCCGCCGCGAATTGCCGCTGTGGCTCAATCTGCCGGCCCTGCGGCCGCTGGTGCTGGCGGCGAGCCATCCACACGCGGCCAACCCCGGCTCGGTGCGGTTGCTGCTACGGCGGCCCAAGTGAGGGAAGCGAGGAAGGGCTTCTTTTTTGAAAAAAAGAAGCAAAAAACTTTTTATCCATTTGCTGTGCGCCCTGTCCGGAGGCGGCGAAGCCCAAATATCCCATCCATCATCCATCACGAAGCATCCGGCATGCAGCGATATATTGATGGCTTCGCCCGCCTCCACGCGCAGTATCTCGCGGTAG
>JANXSA010000464.1 GCA_025352915.1 Rhodospirillales bacterium
GGGCCTCAGGCCCCAGCGGGTCCAGGGCAGAGCCCTGGCCTTGCCTTAATCCTCGTCGTGCGTCCGCCGCACCAGGATTTCGCGTTTGCCGGTGGGCGAGGCCGGGCCGACGATGCCGTCGGTTTCCATTTGCTCCACCAGGCGGGCGGCTTTGTTGTAGCCGATCGCCAGTTTGCGTTGGATATAGCTGGTGCTGGCCTTGCCATCGCGGGCGACCACCGCGACCGCCTGGTCGAACAGGCTTTTGTCGTCATCGCTGGCGCCGCCGATGCTGGGCAGCGGGCTGTCGTCGTTGTCGGGCGCTTCGGTGACTTCTTCGACGTAGTTGGGTTCGCCCTGTTCGCGCAGATAGGCGACGATTTCCTCCACCTCGCGGTCGGTCACGAAGGGCCCGTGCACCCGGGTGACGCGCCCGCCGCCGGACATGTAGAGCATGTCGCCCATGCCCAGCAGCTGCTCGGCGCCCTGCTCGCCCAAGATCGTCCGCGAGTCGAATTTCGAGATCACCTGAAAGCTGATGCGGGTCGGGAAATTCGCCTTGATGGTGCCGGTGATCACATCCACCGAGGGCCGCTGGGTCGCCATCACCACATGGATGCCGGCGGCGCGCGCCATCTGCGCCAGGCGCTGGACGGTGACCTCGATCTCCTTGCCGGCGACCATCATCAGGTCGGCCATCTCGTCGATGATCACCACGATGAACGGCAAGGTTTCCAGCGCCAGCGGCTGGTCCTCGAAGATCGGCTTGCCGGTTTCGCTGTCGAAGCCGGTCTGCACCCGCCGGGTCACCACCTCGCCCTTGGCCCGCGCGTCGATCACCCGCTCGTTATAGCCGGTGACGTTGCGCACACTCAGGCCGGACATGGCGCGGTAACGCCGCTCCATTTCCCTCACGGTCCATTTCAGCGCCACCACCGCCTTGGCCGGCTCGGTCACCACCGGCGCCATCAGATGCGGAATACCCTCATAGACCGACAATTCCAGCATCTTCGGATCGATCAGGATCAACCGGCACTGGTCGGGCGATAGCTTGTACAGAAGCGACAGGATCATCGCGTTGATCCCCACCGATTTGCCCGATCCCGTGGTGCCCGCCACCAGCAGATGCGGCATCCGGGCGAGGTCGGCGATGATCGGCGCTCCGCTGATATCCTTGCCCAGGGCGAGCGCCAGCTTGCCGCCCTGTTCCTCCCAGTCCGGCGTATCCAGCAGCTCGCTGAGATAGACCGTCTCGCGCTTGGAATTCGGCACCTCGATGCCGATGACGTTGCGCCCGGACACCGTGGCGATGCGCACCGCGGTCACCGACAGCGACCGCGCCACGTCGTCGGCCAGCCCGATCACCCGCGCCGAGCGGATCCCCGGCGCCGGCTCCAGCTCGTACAGCGTCACCACCGGCCCCGGCCGGATCGCCACGATTTGACCCTGCACGCCGTAATCGGCCAGCACCGATTCCAGTTGCCGTGCCGTGCCCTGCAGCGCCTCGGCGGTCGGCATCCCGGCGGCGGCCCGCGCCGGCGCCGGGGTAAGCAATTCCAGCGGCGGCAATTTCCACGCGCCAACTTCCAGCGCCAGTTCCACCTGCTTCGCGGCCACCAGCTTGCGCGGCGGCGCGGGCTTGACCGGCGGCGGCCTCACCGGCGTCAACAGCGTCCGCGACAGCGCTGGCATGTCCGCGGCCGCCGGCGGACGCGGCGGCGGCGCCGTCGGCTGCGGCGCGCGCGGAATGACGATCTCCGGCGCCGGATACCCGCGCGCCACGGGCACCGGCGTCGCGACCATCGCCCCGCTGCCATTCACCCGGTTGATCACCCAGGCCCCGCCCCAGGCAATGCGCCGCACGATGAACGCCACCCAGGCCGCGATATAGCGCACCCGTCGTACCACCCGCCCAATCAGCCGTATCGCCGCCCGCCATTCCGCCAGCGACAATCCGAGCGCCAACAGCACCAGCACCAGCGCCAGCACGCTCAACAGCCCCGAAACCACCGCCCCGCCCGCCTGGCCCATCAGGCCGCGCCCGGCCAGCATCGCATCGCCCGACACGATCAGCCCGGCCGCCCCGCCCGGCCCGGCCGCCGCCGGCCAATTCGGACTGGTGCCCAGCAGCGCCGCCCCCGCCGACAAGGCCGCCGACAGCACCGGCAGCGCCGCCAGCAGCGCGATCATCCGCCACAGCCCCGAGCTTCGCCCGCCGCCGCCCATCCCCAACCGCCACGCCCAGGCCAGCAACGCCACCCCCGGCAGCGCCGCCGCCACACCAAACCCCTGCAACATGAAATCCGCCGCCACCGCGCCCGGCGCACCGAACAGGTTGCGTGCGCCGCGCGCGGTCGCGGTATTCAGTGAAGGGTCCTGCGGATCATAGGTGGAAAGCATCGCCAGCAGCCCCACCGCCGCCGCCGCCAGCACCATCGCCCCCAGCCCGGCCAAGCGCCGGAGCACCAGCGTGCGCAGCTGAGTCGAGGCCAGCCGGCTGAAAGAAACCGCCATCGCCATCGGCGACACTCCTGAACCCGGCGGAAATCGCCCGGCTGCGAACTTCGCATTTCAACGCAGATATAAGCCAAAACCCGCTGAGAAAGTAGGGGCTTCTGCGGCCCGCCGGTTCGATTGCCTTTCGCGCGAAACGACGACGACCCGGAATTCACCGTTTCTTAGCCTGCCGATGCCAACCATCGCGCCTTCGCGACCAGGTTCAGGAGACGTCAAGCCATGTCAGTTTCGCGCCGTACCGTGCTTGCCGCGATCGCTGGCGCCGTGGCGAGCCATGCCCCCCATGCCCAGGCCGCCGAACACACGCTGCGTTTCGCC
>JANXSA010000468.1 GCA_025352915.1 Rhodospirillales bacterium
CGCCTTCGGCTCAGGGGGCCATCGAGGCCTGCCTCAAGGCCCGGCCGGCCCCCTGAGCCGAAGGCGCTTAACGGATGGGGGTCTGGGGCCTCAGGCCCCAGCGGGTCCAGGGCAGAGCCCTGGCCTTTCTTCCCTTCGCCCCAGCCCTCCCCCCGCCGGCGGCTTGGTGTGGCGGAGCATTTGGTCGGCGATCCAGCGTTCGCCGGCGACGGTGAAGAGTTGGCGCAGGGTGGCTTCTTCGGCGGTGCCGGCGGCGGCGCAGAGGGCTTTGACGGCCTGAGGGGGCTGGGTGCCGACGGCCAGGATGCCGAGGCCGTAGCCGTGCAGGAAGGCGAAGCCGGGGTATTGGCGGCGCAGTTCGTCCCAAAGTTTCCACACGCCGAAGCCGGGGTCGCGGATTTCGGTGTCGTGAAACAGCACCACGCCGCGCGGCGACATCGCCGGCAGCCAGGTTTCGAAGTCGTGGCGCACCGAGTCGTAGTCGTGCAGGCCGTCGATGTGCAGCAGGTCGATGCTGGCGGGGGCGAACAGGCGGCGGGCGCTGTCGAAATCGGTGCGCAGCAGGCGGGAGAAGGCGCTGTGGCGCGGGTCGTGCCAGGTGCGCAGGTCCTCGTAGACGGCGTCGTCGTAGTGGCCGGACTGGGCGTCGCCTTGCCAGGTGTCGATGGCGACGCAGCGCGTGGGCAGGTGCCGCTCGGTGACCGCGCGGCAGAACGCGGCGTAGGAGACGCCGGTATGGGTGCCGAGTTCGACGACCAGCGCCGGCCGGGTGGCGGCGACCAGCCAGTGCGCGAACGGCACATGCCCCCACCAGGCGCTGATGGTGCCGAGGCGGTCGGGCACCCAGAAGGCGGGGGCGAGGTGGTCGGGCAGCAGTTTGGGTGGCGCGGGCATGCCTCTATTTACCGTATTTCGTGTGCGGCCGGCATTAACGGGCGGATCGAGGCCAGGGCCAGCATCTGGGTCAGGTCGGGGTTGCCGGGAAACCGCGCCAGCCCGGTGGCCGCGGCGATCGAGGCGGCCACCATGTCGCCGGCGCTGAACGCGATCTTGGCACGGGTGAGCCAAGGGCCGGGCGTGGCGGCTTCGTGCCCGGCCCGGTCCAGGTGTTGCAGCACCGCACGGACGCCGGGATGGCCGACGTCGAACTTGCGGATCGACGGATAGGTGTTGTCGCCGCGCTGGAACACGATGAGGTTGCGCAGGAAGCGGACCTCGTGGGTGATCGCGGCGTATGGCGTGTCCAGCGCCACCGGTCCGGCGACCTCCATCTCCAGCCGGTTCAGGCCGAGGGCGATGCTGTGGGCAAGGTCGTGGATGCTGCCGGTCCCCGGCGGGGTGCCGCCATATTCGGGCCAGAACGCCGTCTGGGTGTCCTCCACCACGTAGATGCCGTCATCGGGCAGGCGGGGGTATAGGTGATGGAACGTCGCCAGCACATGCGCCACCTGGTGGCTGCCGTCGTCGATGATGATGTCGAAGGGGCCGTCCTGGTGCCAGAGCCGGTCGAGCACCGCCGGGTCGTCCTGGGAGCCCTGGCGGATGGTCACGTTGGCCGGCATGGCGAGGCGCTTGGGATGCAGGTCGAGCCCGACGATGTGGGCATGGGGGAAATATGCGGCCCACATGCGCAGGCCTTGGCCGCCGTGGTCGGGGTAGCCGTAGCCGCCCACGCCGACCTCGAGCAGGCGCAGCTTACGGTCGCGCAGGTGGGCGAAGAGGCGGTGGTAGTCGGGGGTGTAGAGGTGCTCGCCGTACTTGTCGGTGCCATGGCGCACGGCCAATGCCGATAGCGGGTCGAGCGGGGTTTCGGTCACGCGGGTGATGTCCTCGGTGCATGGCGGCGCGGCAGGTGGCGGCGGCGCGGCAGGCGGCGATGGTGCCATGACGCGGCGGATGGCTCCAGGTGCCGCCTCAGACCCGCCCGATCGCCCATGCCGCGCATACCGCCAGCCGGTCGCCCAATCCCCGTCCCGCTGGCGGCGCAGCGTGGCCCAGGTCGCGGCGGGCGAGCACCGCCGGCAGCGCGGCGGCGATCATGGAGCGGGGCAGGGGGCCGGCGGCATCGGCCAGGATGGCGCGGCCCTCGATTGCCAGTTCGGCCAGTGCCGCGCGCAGGGCGTGGGCACCCTGGCCAGCGGTGATGTCGTGGATTGTCAGCCCGTGTGCGCCCAGTACGTCTTGTGGCAGCAGCACCCGGCTGGCGCGGGCCAGCGCCGGGACGTTGCGCAACTGTCCGGCGATGCCGTGTGCGCTGCCGAGGCGGGTGAGCCGGTCCAGCAGCGCGCCGTCGGCGCCCAGGGCGCTCCCGGCCGCCCGCATCACCGCACCGGCGGTGGCGGCCAGGTAGGCGGTCCAGGCGGCGCGGTCGGGGATCGACGGGTCGGCCTCGGCCTCGCGGCCGTCGATCATCGCCATCAGGTCGGCGGGCAGCAGCGCGCCCTGGGCGATCATGGCGGACAGGGGCGTGGCGATTTCGTGACGTTTCGGCGTGCCCTGCACCACCTCGCGCCACCAGTGCAGGCGGATCAGCGCCAGCATCGGCTCGCTGACCGCCTCGCGGGCGCGGGCCAGCTCGTGATTGAAGGCGTAGAGCGTGAACAGCGCCTCGCGCCGGGAAGCGGGGGCGAACAGGGCGGTCAGGAAGCGGTCGGGATCGTGCCGCCGGACGATCTCGGCGCATGGTGAGAGGGCAGGGGGAGTGCTCATCCCCCGCCTCGTGCCGCGTCAATTGCGCGGACGCAAGCTTGACCTTGGCGGGGTGCGGCCATAGCTACGACAGGCGTCCCATCTGCAAAACAATCCCGGAGAACGGCTTCATGGCCTTCACACTTCCCGCCCTCCCCTACAGCACCTCCGCCCTGGCCGCGAAGGGCATGTGCCAGGAAACGCTGGAACTGCATCACGGCAAGCATCACCAGGCCTATGTCACCGCGCTGAACGGCTTCGTCGAGAAGGACGCCGCCCTGCAGGGCAAGTCGCTGGACGAGATCGTCAAGCTCGTCAACGGCGACGCCGCGAAGGCGCCGGTGTTCAACAATGCCGGCCAGCATTGGAACCACATCCTGTTCTGGCAGAACATGTCGCCCACCGGCGGCGGCATTCCGGCCAAGCTGGAAGCCAAGCTGGTCAGCGATTTCGGCAGCGTGCAGGCGTTCAAGGACGCCTTCAAGACCGCCGCCACCACCCAGTTCGGCAGCGGCTGGGCCTGGCTGGTGATGGGTGCCGACGGCCGCCTGAAATGCACCAAGAGCCCGAATGGCAGCAACCCGCTGGCCGCCGGCGAGGGCACCGCCCTGCTCGGTTGCGACGTGTGGGAGCACAGCTACTACCTGGACTTCCGCAATCGCCGCCCGGATTACGTGCAGAACTGGCTGGACAACCTGGCCAATTACGAGGCCGTCGCCATCTGAGGCGACACGGAAAAGGCCCCGGAAGGGGCCTTTTTTGCGCCTGCGGGTTCAAACCACCGCTTCGCCGCCGACCACAAGCTGGCTGCCGGTCCAGCCGATCAGGGCATAGCTGATGCCGTCGATCATCCGGGTGGCGCCGCTGTCGAAGCTGTACGACAGCGCACCGGCATAGGGCGCGCGCAGTACGGCAACACCGGTTCCGGCATCCGCCGGCAGGCCGGAGCCGGCGGTCATGTCATTGGCGAGCCAGCCGGCCCAGCTGGCGTCTGGTCCGCGCATCGTGGCCGCGCCGCCGCCAGCATTTTGCCAGACATTGCCGCTGAAGCCGTTGGCGTTGTCCGCGGTCAGCGCATCCACCAGGATCGCCGGGCCGCCGGTGGACAGGGCGGTGTTGCCGGCGATGAAATTGGCCTGTGTCAGGTCGAGGCTGCCGGCCAGGACGAAATCGCCGCGCACTTCATGGGTGGCACCGGGATCGCGCTGGTTGGCGTCGGCGAGGTTGCCGGCGATCGTGTTACCGTGGGAATCGAACAGCATGATGCCGGCCCCGTCATTGCCGGTGGCGAGATTGCCGATCACGATGTTGCCGTAGGTGTACTGGTCGAGCTGGATGCCGTTGCCGTCGGGGCCGGCGGCGTCGCGGTTGTCGAAGGTGACGTTGTTGACGATGGTGTTGGCGATGCCGTAGCCGTTCGGCGCCCCCTCGGCGCCGCCGAAGACATGGATGCCGCTCGCCCCGCTGATCGTCATGCCGCTGCGGCTGACCGTATTGGCGACGACGATGAAGTTGTTGCCGGTGATGTCGATGCCGTGGGCGCCGCTGGCGGTGACCGTGTTGCCGGCGATGGTGGTGGGATGGCCGTCGGGGTTGCTGATTTCGTGGACACCGATGCCGATGATGGCATTGTCGCGGACGGTATTCTGCACGATCGCATTGTCCCCGCCGGCGCCGTTGCCGATCCATACGCCGATCATGGATTGCGCCAGGGTGTTGCCGTAGATCGAATTGTGGTGCGCGCCGGCCTGGATCGCGATGGCGGCACCGCCGGGGTTGCGAATCGTCATGCCGGCCACCGTCACATGCGCGGCACCGTTCAGGTTGATGATGCCGGTGATTGCCGGCGCGGCCCCGGCGCCGTAGCTGCCGATGCGGATCGGTGCCGTGGCGGTGCCCTCGGCGACGATATTGATCGTGGCCGTGGTGCTGGTGCCGGCCCGCTGGACATAGCTGTTGCCGGGTTGGAACGTGACCTGGGACCACGTGTTGTACGGACGGAACAGCGACCCGTTGCCGCCCGGCTTCGAGGTGGGATCGATGAAGATGGTCGCCATGGCCGCCCTTCCGGATGGTGCATCAGCACGGCCGGCCGTCCGCGGCTGGCGACCTCAGGCCGGCGCCAGGACGTTGGCCGCAGGTGGATCGGGTGAGGTCAGGGGTTGCCTGTCCCGCGCCGGGAGGAGCGGGTATCGCAGACGGGAATTGCCAATCTGTTACTTTTGGCCGCAGCCCGGCGGAAACCGGCGCGGGCGCGAAAGCCGGCTGGCAGTAGCTATCCGGCCGCGCTCAGCCGAAGCGGTTGCGTCCCGGCGTGCCGCGCTTGCACCAGAAGACCAGCATCACAATCAGGCCGACCAGCGGCACGAACATGATCAACTGCCACCAGCCGGTGCGGTCGATGTCGTGCAGGCGGCGCGCGCCAACCGCCAGCCCGGGGATGAACGCCGCGAGCGAATACAGACTGCTCAGCGGGCTGACGCCGTTGGCCAGGCCGAACAGAACCGAGTCCACGACCGAGAGTGCCGTGCCCACCAGCACGTTGAACAGCACGAAGAACCAGAATTCCGGGCGCGCCGCCCGTCCCTGGAACGTCGCGTATTTGTTGAAGCAGGTGCGCACGGCGCCGACGAAGGCGTTGGCGCCAGTGCCGGCATCCGCGCCCATGGGGGATGCGGCGGCGGCATGGTAGGGCGGGGCCATGCCATGCGGGGCCATGCCATGCGGGGTGGGGCCGCCGCCGAGCAGCGCGGCCAAGGGCGACTGCGATAGCGGCGCCCAGGCCGCCATGGTGGGCGACCAGACCTGGGTTTGCGCCGTGATCGTCCCGTTCTGGACCAGGGCGGCCATCTGGTCGGCCGAGAACGGGCCCTTGGTGGCGCCGCCTTCAGCGTAGTGCCATTGTGCGGTCTGGGACATGGTTCGCCTCGCTCGATCCGTTGCTGCAAAGCGCGATTAGTGCACCAACGGCAGGGCCGCGGCTATTGCTACCTGTGGCCGCCCAGTGGCTGCCTGTGATCCGCGCCAACGGTTAGGAAGAACGACCGTTGGTACTGTCCTGCTTGACGCGCTGCAACCGGCCGGGCCGCCGCGCTAAGCCAATCGGCACCGGCGACGGCAGAGGCCTCCTTGGTGCCGACTGGCACTACGCGATGGCTTCGCCCCCCACGACCAATTGGTTTCCCGTCCAGCCAACCAGGGTGTAGTTCGTGCCGTCGATCACCTGGGTGATGCCCGAAGCAAAGCTGTATGACAATGTGCCCGAATAGGGAGTCTTCAACAACGGCACGCCGGTTTCGGCATCAGGCACAAGCCCCGGTCCCCCCAGCAGGTCATAGGCCAGCCACGTGGACCACAACGTGTCCAGGCCCAGCATGGTGTCCGCACCGCCAGTGGTATTCTGCCAGATATTGCCGCTGAAGCGGTTGGCATTGTCGACGATCAGCCCGTGCACCAGTACCGCGGGTACGGAGGAGACGGTGGACAGGGAAATATTGCCGGTGATGAAGTTGGCACGGGTCAAATCGAGACCGCCGGCCAGGACGAAATCGCCTTGGATGGGGTGGGTTCCGGCCAAACCGAGGCCGTTCCTGTCGGTTACGTTGTTGGCGACCGTATTATTGTGGGAATCGTACAGCATGATGCCGGCGCCGTCATTGCCGGTGGCGAAATTGCCGCTGACCGTGTTGGTGTTGGTGTACTGGTCGAGCTGGATGCCGTTGCCGTCCGGGCCGGTGGCGTCGCGATTGTCGTAGCTGACGTTGTTGGTGATGGTATTGCCGACCCCGAACCCGTTCGGTGCCCCGTCAAAGCCGCCGAACACGTGGATGCCGCTCGACCCGGTTACCGTCAGGCCGCTGTTGCTCACCGTATTGCCATCGACGACAAAGTTGTTGCCGGTGAGCTCGATGCCGTGGGAGCCGCTGCGGGTGATCGTATTGCCCATGATGCGTGTGGCGTGGCCGGCGGCATTGGTGATCTGGTCCACCCCAATGCCGATGATGGAATTGTCCAGAACGGTGTTGCGCTCGACCAGATTATCCGCGCCGGCGCCGTTGCCGATCCACACCCCGATCTTGGACTGCGCCAGCGTGTTGCCGGAGATGGTGTTGTGATGCGCTCCGCCCTGCATCATGATCGCCGCCTGGCTGCTGTTGCGGACGTTCATGCCGGCCACCGTCACA
>JANXSA010000551.1 GCA_025352915.1 Rhodospirillales bacterium
TGCAGCGATATTAACTGACTGGTTTCGGTGAATCAAGGAAAAAATTATTGGATATGGGGAATTTTTTTGGTGGGTTGTAGGTAGGCAAGTGGTAGGAAGAATCTTCTTTTTGTGAACAAAAAGAAGCAAAAAAACTTTATCCGTTTGAGGTGGAGATAGTCATGGGTGGGGTTGGAGAAAGGAAAAAGCGTGGGTTCTTCGTTTTTCTCAGGATGACGAGGGTGGTCGGTTCTGTGCCGACCCCTCACCCCAACCCCCTCCCCCAAGGGGAGAGGGAGTCCTGTCTTAATGAATAAAGTTTTTTTGCTTCTTTTTGTTCACAAAAAGAAGTCTTTCTTCTTGTCAGTCGGCGGCGCCCATCGCCCAGGCGAGGACGCCTTTTTGGGCGTGCAGGCGGTTTTCGGCTTCGTCGAAGACCACGCTTTGCGGGCCGTCGATGACGTCGGCGTCGACTTCTTCGCCGCGATGGGCGGGGAGGCAGTGCATGAAGATGGCGTCGGGGGCTGCCTGGGCCATCAGGGCGGAGGTAACGCGGTATGGGGCGAGGAGGTTGTGGCGCGAGGCGCCGGCGTCGTCGCCCATGCTGACCCAGGTGTCGGTGACGACGCAGCGGGCGCCGCGGACGGCTTCGGCGGGGTCGTCCAGCAGTTCGATCCTGGCCCCTTGGGCGCGGGCCCATTCGATCACTTCGGCGGGCGGGCGCAGTTCGGGCGGGGTGGCCAGGCGCAGGGTGAAGCCGAAGCGGGCGGCGGCTTCGATCCAGGTTTGGGCGACGTTGTTGCCGTCGCCGGACCAGGCGACGATCTGGCCGGCGATGGGGCCGCGATGTTCCTCGAAGGTCATGACGTCGGCCATCAGTTGGACCGAGTGGCTGTTGTTGGTGAGGCCGTTGATGACCGGGACGGTGGCGTGGCGGGCGAATTCCTGGAGCCGCTCATGGGCGAAGGTGCGCATCATGATGGCGTCGACGTAGCGGCTGAGGACTTTCGCGGTGTCGGCGATGGTTTCGCCGCGGCCGAGTTGCATGTCGTTGGAGGTGAGGTTGATGACGTCGCCGCCGAGCTGTCGCATGCCGACTTCGAAGCTGACGCGGGTGCGGGTGGAGGGTTTTTCGAAGATCAGGGCGAGGATTTTGCCGGCGAGCGGGCGGGAGGGGACGGCGCCGGATTTGAGGCCGCGTTTGTAGGTGGCGGCGGTTTCCAGCATGTGGCGCAGGGTGGCGGGGTCGTGATCGCGGATGTCGATGAAGTGGCGGAGCGCGCTGGGCGCCCCGCCTTTCGTCATGTCAGTCAGCGCCGACCCCTTGGACAGGCTCTTGGTCAGATGGGGGCGGCGCAGCGCGGCGCCAGTCACGGCAGGTGTCCCCAGGCGGTGGCGATCACTGAGCGGCAACCTTGGCGGCGGAAGCGAGGCCCGAGGCGGCGCGGCGCATCATGCCCAGGGCTTCGGCAATGTCGGCCTCGGTGGTCACCAGCGGCGGCACCAGGCGGACGACGTTTTCGCCGGCGGTGACGGTCATCAGGCCCTCGCCGGTGAACGCCACCTGGACCTGTCCGGCGGGGATCACGCATTTGATGCCCTGCATCAGGCCGCGGCCGCGCGATTCGGCGAAGATTCCGGGGAATTCGGCGATCAGCTTGTTGACGCCGGCGGTCAGCAATTCGCCCTTGTGGATCACGCTGTCCAGGAAGCCCGGCGCCAGGATGACATCGAGCACCGCATTGCCCGCCGTGCTGGCCAGCGGGTTGCCGCCGAAGGTGGTGCCGTGGGTGCCGGGCACCAGATGTTTGCCGACAAATTCCTTGGCCAGCACGGCGCCGAGCGGGAAGCCGCCGCCGATGCCCTTGGCCGACGAGATCACGTCGGGCTCGATGCCGGCCCACTCATGGGCAAAGAGCTTGCCGGTGCGGCCCATGCCGGACTGGATTTCGTCCAGCGCCATGATCAGGCCGAACTCGTCGCACATGGCGCGCAGGTCGCGCAGGAACTGGATGTCGGCGGTGCGCATGCCGCCCTCGCCCTGGATCGGCTCGATCAGGATGCCGGCGGTGGTGCCGTCGATGGCGTCGCGCACCGCGTTCATGTTGTTCAGCGGGACGTGCTTGAAGCCCTCGACGCGGGGGCCGAAGCCTTCGAGGTAATGGTCGTTGCCGGTGGCGGCCAGGGTGGCCAGGGTGCGGCCGTGGAACGCGCCCTCGAAGCAGATCAGGCCGAAGCGCTCGGGCTTGCCGGTGTTTGCCATGGTCTTGCGGACCATCTTGATCATGCCCTCGTTGGCTTCGGCGCCCGAGTTGCAGAAGAAGACGGTGTCGGCAAAGGTGTTCGCCACCAGGCGGGCGGCGAGCTGTTCGGCCTGTGGGATGCGGTACAGGTTGGAGACGTGCATCACCTTATGCGCCTGGGCCGCGATGGCGTCGGCGAGGCCTTTGTGGCCGTGGCCGAGCGAGGCGGTGGCGATGCCCGAGCCGAAATCGAGGAATCGTCGCCCGTCGGTCGTCCACAGCCAGGCGCCCTCGCCCCGCTCGAACGCGAGGTCGGCACGGTTGTAGTTCGGCAACAGGGCGGAAATCATATCCGGGTGACCCTCATTGGTCCCTCTGCCCCGCGTTGAACGGGGTGGGACGCTTTTTCCCGCGGGGTGAACCCGGGCGCACCCCTGTGCGGCCGGTTCCGGGGAAGCGGAAACAATGGTCTGGCGGGCGGGGGGAAGTCAAATGGCGGAGAGGGGGCGCATGGCGGCGTTGCAAAGCAAGGCCGGGCTCTGCCCAGACCCGCCAAGGGGCCAAGCCCCCTGGACCCTTAATATTTAAGGTCCA
The DNA here is from genome assembly GCA_025352915.1 of Rhodospirillales bacterium. GTDB lineage: Bacteria > Pseudomonadota > Alphaproteobacteria > Acetobacterales > Acetobacteraceae > CAMDGX01. The sequence continues at coordinate 2,817 of JANXSA010000551.1, forward strand.
GGGGCTTGGCCCGTCACGCGTAAGCGTGCTTCGCACGACGCGG
>JANXSA010000582.1 GCA_025352915.1 Rhodospirillales bacterium
CCAGTCCGCTCCACCGCGATGTCCGTGGCGCCAGATCGACCAGTTCAAGGCGGCCGGTCATCCGAGCAGCTGCGATCCGGTTCGACATTGGTCAGCTCCGTTTGATTATCGCCAGAGCGCCATCATGGCTGTTGGGCGACACCGGGAACTGGGATCTTCCGCGCTTTGCGTGCCAGTCGTGCTTGTACTTGATCGCGGGATCGGGGAGAGACCTGGACTCACGTCCATGGTGCTCATCGTGCCCTCTCCCTTGCTATCCTTCATTCCTCGCGCGCTCCAGGTGACCCGGGTTCTTCCGACGCAGGATCAGGTTACCATCGACGCATCGCCCCGCCCGACGAGCGCCGAATGTCCCGCCTGCGGCGTGGCATCTCGGCGCATCCACAGCGTGTATCGGCGCGTGCTGTATGATCTGCCCTGGCAGGGACGCCCCGTGACGATACGGGTGGCAGCACGCCGGTTCCGTTGTCCCAATCGGACTTGTTCGCGCCGGACATTCGCCGAGCGCTTGAGCGGCGTGATGGCACTGTCGAGCCGTCGAACCGGCAGGCTGCGGGACCTACAGCGACATCTGGCGCTCGCGCTCGGCGGCGAAGCTGGAGCGCGACTTGCGGCGCGGCTTGCAATCCCGGTCAGCCCAGACACACTCTTGCGCCTGGCGTCGGCCCGCTCACGCGATGAGCCGTCGCCGACGCCGCCCCCGCCGCGGGTCCTCGGAGTTGACGATTGGGCGTGGCGACGTGGCCACCACTACGGCACCATGCTGGTGAATCTGGAAACCAACGAGGTCGTTGATCTGTTGCCTGATCGCGAAGCAGCGACACTCGCCAGGTGGCTGCGCGAACGTCCCGGGGTCGAGATCGTCGCCCGCGATCGTGCTGGAGCCTACGCCGACGGCATTCGCCAGGGTGCACCTGATGCCGTCCAGGTAGCCGACCGATGGCATCTGCTCCGCAACCTCGGTGATGCCGTGCAGGGGCTTGCCGACAAGCATAGCACTGCCGTCAGTCGCGCTGCTCAGCACGTCAGGGCGCAACTTCATGCGTCCGTGGCAACGACGTCGCCACCCATGCCGACAATCGTCGCGCCAACGTCGGCAGAGCGGGCCAGCGCGACCTCGCGGGCACGCCGACAATCGCGCTACGAGCAGGCTGCTCGGTTGCGGACCGCCGGAGTGTCGATCAGACGCATTGCCGCCGAGCTTGGCACCGAGCGCAAGACGGTGAGACGTTGGCTGCGGCTGGGCCACGCCCCGCTGTGGCAGCAGCCGTCGGGCGACAGCGTGCTCGATCCGTTTATCGACTTCCTGACGTGCCGGTGGAACGAGGGATGCCGCAACGCGGCGGAACTCTGGCGAGAACTGCTGCCGCTCGGCTTTCGTGGGCGACCGAGCACAGTCCGGCACTGGGCGGGCAAGCGCCGCAGTCAGGCGGCGGACCAGGATGGATCCGCACGGGCATCTCTTCCGCCTGCCTGGCCGGTTCCGCGGGGGTATCGCTTGGCACGGCTGCTGATGGCCGACACAACGAGGCTGACTGCCGAGGACAGGCTCTTTCGAATCCGATTGCTCGAAGACGAGCCTGCGCTGGGCGCCGCCATCGCATGGGCACAGCGGCTCCATGCGTTGCTCCGCCGCAAGGTGGCCGGAGATCTCGACAAGATCCTCGCCGCCGCCAAAGACACCATGTTCGCGAGGTTTGCTGCGGGATTGCACCGCGACTTCGCGGCCATCAGCGCGGCGCTCAAGCTTCCCTGGACCACCAGTCCGGTGGAGGGACAGATCAGTCGCCTGAAGATGCTGAAGCGCACCATGTATGGCCGAGCCGGATTAGACCTCCTTCGCGCTCGCGTACTGCATGGAGCATAACGTAACGACTAGCACGCAAAGCGCGGAAGATCCCAAAGTTCGATAGCAGAGCCAATATCGTGACCTCCAAAGCCGTGAACCTGCCCCTTCCTGATCATCGCCATCGCCTCGTAGCCGGCCAGCGTTCGTCGTGCTGTTGGCAAGCTGCCAAA
>JANXSA010000583.1 GCA_025352915.1 Rhodospirillales bacterium
GTTGGCGCGAAGGCCGGCGGCGGCGAACGCAGCGATCGTGGTGATCGTGACCGGGGCGGTGACCGGGGCGGTGACCGGGGCGACCGGCGGCCGCGCGAACGCAGCGAGGCCTCCGGCGGCGAGGGCTAACACGCCCAATGCGATTGGGCCGCGTTGGGGGTGGCAATTCACCCCCGACGCGGCCATTTACGCTACGCGCGAAACCCTACTGCCGATTCAGCCAGGTCAAGGACGCGGGACCAGGGACGCAGAGACAAGTACGGGGCATCGAGACGAGATGAAGGCGATCAATGCGATCCGGATGGGCGGCGTGGACGTTCTGCCGCTGGTCGAAGGCGGCAAGGGCGTAGCCGTATCGAACGGCATCACGGCCGGCCATTGGGCCGCCGCTGGCGGCGCCGGGACCCTCTCGGCAGTCAATTCCGACAGCTACGACGCTGACGGCCAGCCGATCCCCCAGGTGTATCACGCCAAAACGCGCCGCGACCGGCATGAAGAACTGGTGACCTACGGCATCCAAGGCGGCATCGAGCAAGCCCGCCGCGCACATGACATCTCGGGCGGCCGGGGCCGTATCCACATGAACATCCTGTGGGAGATGGGTGGGGCCGAGCGCGTGGCCAACGGCATCATGGAAGGAGCCAAGGGCCTGATCAACGGCATCACCTGTGGCGCCGGCATGCCCTATCGCCTGTCCGATATCGCCGAGCGCTTCAACGTGCATTACTACCCGATCGTCTCCTCCGGTCGCGCCTTTGGGGCACTGTGGAAGCGTGCCTACCACAAGGCGGCGAGCCTGCTCGGTGGCGTGGTCTATGAGGACCCCTGGCTCGCCGGCGGCCATAACGGCCTGTCCAACAGCGAAAATCCGGAAAAACCCGAAGACCCGATGCCGCGCGTGCTGGCCCTCCGCAAACTGATGCGCGAGTTCGGCCTCGGTGACACCCCTATCATCATGGCAGGCGGCGTCTGGTGGCTGGAAGAATGGGCCGACTGGATCGACAACCCCGAGCTCGGCCCGATTGCCTTCCAATTCGGCACCCGCCCCCTGTTGACCCAGGAAAGCCCGATCGGCAGCGCCTGGAAACAGCGCCTGCTGACGCTGAAGGAGGGCGACGTGTTCCTCAACCGCTTCAGTCCGACCGGCTTCTACTCCTCGGCAGTGAACAACAACTTCATCCAGGAACTGCGCGGCCGCAACGACCGTCAAATTGCCTTCGTGGCAACCCCGGTCGGCGAACTGACCGCCGAGTACGGTGTCGGCCCCCGCAAGCGCATCGTCTATGTCACCTCCACCGACCGCGACCGGGCGCTGACCTGGGAACGGGCGGGCTTCACCGAGGCGCTGCGAACGCCGGATTCAACACTGATCTTCGTCACCCCGGACAAGGCGCGGGAAATCCTGGCCGACCAGGTCGCCTGCATGGGCTGCCTCAGCCAGTGCCGCTTCTCCAACTGGGCGCAGCACTCCGAAGACCACACCAACGGCAAGAAGGCCGATCCGCGCAGCTTCTGCATCCAAAAGACGCTGCAGGACATCGCCCATAACAACGACAGTAACGAGGTCCTGAACAACAACCTGATGTTCTCCGGCCATAACGCTTACCGCTTCGGCTCCGACCCGTTCTACGGCAACGGCTTCGTGCCGACGGTGAAGCAGCTGGTCGAACGGATCATGACCGGGCGCTGAGCCGCGTTGCCAGGCTGCCTCAGCGCGGCGCCAGCGAAGTCGGCGGCCTCAGCCCGGGAGCCGCTGTTGGTGGTGCACCTGGAGCGATGAGCGGACCGGGTGGCGGCGACATGGTGGCCGGCGGCGCTTGCAACGGTCCTGGCGGCGGGGACATCGTTTCCGATGGGGGCAGTGGCGGCGAATCGGGCGCCGTCGTGCCGTCCAGCGATTCCGCTTGCACTGGCCCCGGCTCCGGCGCCGACGTGCTGGTGGTCTGCAGCGCATCGCGCATCGCCCGGCGCATCTGGAATTCGAACTCGACGTTCATCTCGTTCATCAACTCGCGCACGAATGCATAGAGTTCGTCCCGCACCGCGCGCTCCGACTCGCCGCGCACCGGCCGCACCTGCACCACCCGTGCCATCGCCTGGCCCAGCCGGTTGCCGGCATCGTCGGCCATGTCCAGCCGCACCGCGAGCGAGGCCTCGTAGTTGCGCGGCCCGCGGATGATTGAGGCATCCTCGATCACGAACACCGCGCGCCCGGCGTTGCCGCCAGCCACAATCCGGTCCTCGGCCATGCGGCGCAACGCCTCGCGCGGCGTCACCGGCGCCAGGTGCTCCACCCGCCGCGCCGCCCCGCGCGGCGCCCAGCTGTCGTCGATCTCGACCCGCCCAACATTCAATTTCAGTGTGGTCAAATAGTCGTAGCTCGGCGGCGGATAGCTCGCCGGCGGCGCCTCCTCGGCACAGCCCGGCAACAGCGGCGCGGCCAAGACGGACGCAAACAGGAAGATGCGGCGAGGAAGGGTCATGCGTCGCTTGGGTCCGTTGGTGGCCGCACCGTGGGCCGTGGAAAATTACCGGTCAACAAGAGCCCCTCAGGACTCCCGCACATCCGCGCGGTCGAAACTGAAATCCATGTTGCAGAACTCGCATGTCATGACGATCTGCCCGTCCGCCGCCATATGGTCCAGGTCATCGACCGGAAAAGTCTCCAGAATCCCCGCCAAGCGTTGGCGCGAACAGCGGCAGCCATAGGCCAATGCCCGCGGCAAATCCACCGCCACGCCCTCGGTATGGAATAACCGGTATAGCAATTCCTCCGGCGCCAGCCCATCGTCGAGCAGTTCGGTGTCGGTCACCGTCTCGGCCAGGATGGTCGCCGTGTTCCAGGCCTCTTCCTGCGCCGCCGCATCAAGATCTGGTGCAATCCCGCCGCCGCCGGCAATCCGCTCCAGCACCAAGGCGCTCGCCCGCCAGCCCTCGGGGGTCAATGCACAAGCCAGCCGGATCGAACAGCGCAACTGCTCGGACGTCGCGAAATAATGCAGCGCCATCTCCGCCAGGTTCTCGCCCTCGATGGCAACAATCCCCTGGTGCGGCTCGCTGTCCGGCCCCTGGTCCACCGTGAAGGCCAGATAGCCGCGCCCCAGCAGATCGGCAGCACTCGGTGTCGCATCGTCGCCCAACATCGCTGCCAGCCGATCCTGCGCCACCCGGGCATAGCCACGCAGCGCCCCCGCCTCGGTGCAATCCGCCAGCAACATCCCCACCGGCCCGTCGCCCTTTGCCTGCAAGCTGAACGACCCGCGAAACTTCAGCGCGGTTGCCAGCGCCGCCACCAGCGCCAGCGCCTCGCCGGACAGCTTCGTCACCGGGTCGGGATTGTGGTGCCGGCTCAGCAGCGCATCCGCCAACTCGCCCAGCCGCACCAGCCGCCCGCGCACCGGCCGGTCCGGCAGATAGAACGGCACCACCCCGCGCGCCACCACGAGGTCGGGCACGGCCGGACGGTCACTGTCGAGAAAGGCGGGCGCATGGAAGCTGCTGGGTTCGGACATGCATGCAAGATAGGCACGCCAGGCCGCGCGGGCTACCGTGCCGGCCATGGAAGATGCGCATGAATGTGTGGTCCGCCCCTTGCGCATGGAAGACGCCGCGGCGACCGCCGCCCTGATCCGCCTGGCCTTCGCCACCCAGACCGTCGCCACCGATCCGCCCGCCTCCGCCCGCAACGAAACAACCGCCTCCGTCAGCGCGAGCCTGGCCTCCAAGGGTCCCGCGGCAAAAGAACGGGGCGGTTTCGCCGCCTGGGTCGGCCAAACCCTCGCCGGCTGCGTCCTATGGCAGGTCCAACCGCGCGGCCTCTACCTCGGCCGCCTCGCGGTCCACCCGAACCACCGCGGCAAAGCCATCGCCCCCATCCTGATCAACGCTATCGAAGCCCAGGCAAGGCACCTCGCCCTGCCCCGCCTGCTGCTCTCCACCCGCCTCGTGCTGGCCGATAACCGCCGCCTCTTCGCCCGCTGCGGCTTTACCGAAACCGAACAACACGCCCACCCGGGCTACACCCACCCCACCTTCGTCGATATGGAACGGGCGGTCGGGGCGTAGGGAAACAAGGCC
>JANXSA010000647.1 GCA_025352915.1 Rhodospirillales bacterium
CGCGAATCGATCCACGGGACATCGAATCAGAAATCAGCGCCAGGCGGAATCCTCAAAGAGTCGGCCTTTCCGCAGGTCGGTATAAGGTCTTCTTTTTCTGTAGAAAAAGAAGCAAAAAGACTTTTATCCATTGGCGTCGATCCCTCCTGGGAAGCACGTGCGCCAATGGATAAAAGTTTTTTGGTTCTTTTTTCAAAAATGAACGCTTGCCGTCCTAATACAAATGGCACGCCACCACATGCCTCTCCCCGGTCGCCCGAGGCGCCGGCCGATCCTGCCGGCACACATCCATCGCCTGCGGGCAGCGCGCCGCAAACGCGCAACCAGGCGGCGGGTTGAGGATGCTCGGCACCTCGCCGCCCAGGGCCGCACTGCGCACCCGGTCCGGATCGGGCCGCGGCACCGCTTCCAGCAATGCCTGCGTGTATGGATGCTTGGGTGCCGCGTACAGCACCGGCTTCGGCGCCTGTTCCACCAGCGCCCCTGCGTACATCACCGCCACGTCGGTGGCGATGCTGCGCACCACCGCCAGGTCATGGGCGATGAACAGGTAGGACAGTCCGAGCTTCTCCTGCAGGTCGAGCAACAGGTTGATGATTTGCGCCTGCATTGACACATCCAGCGCCGAGACCGGCTCGTCGCACACCACGAAATCCGGCCGCAGCGCCAGCGCCCGGGCAATGCCGATCCGCTGCCGTTGTCCGCCGGAGAACTCATGCGGGAACCGCTCGGCCACGGCCCGCGGCAGCCCCACGGTCTCCAGCAATTCGGACACCCGGTCGTTGCGATCCCCGCGGCTCCACCCGCCCGCGATATCGATCGGCTCGGCGATGCAGTCGCCCACCCGCATCCGCGGATTGAGCGAGCCATGCGGGTCCTGGAACACGAATTGCAGCTTGCTGCGCACCTTCGCCAGCGCCGCCGCCCCGCCAGGCCCGGTAATTGTCTCGCCAAACAGCTCGATCTCGCCCGAGGTCGCCGGGATCAACCCCACCAGCAACCGCCCGGTGGTCGACTTGCCCGAGCCGGACTCGCCGACCAGCCCCAACGTGGTGCCCGGCCGGATATCGAAGCTGATGTGGTTCACCGCGCGCAGCAGCGCCGGCGGCCCGCCACGACCGCGCGTCACCTGGAACTCCTTGACCAGGTCTCGTACCTTGACGATCGAGCCGCTCATGCCGCAGCGCCCAGCATAGCGACGCGCGGCGGGCAGCGCGCCTCGCGCTCCGGCCCCGAGGGCACCAGTTCGGGGGCCTCGCGGCGACATGCCTCCTGCACCACCGGACAGCGCGGGCTATAGCGGCAGCCGGGGATCACGGCCGTCGGATCGGGGATCGAGCCGGGGATCGCCGGCAGCCGCCGCACGTCGACATCCAGCTTCGGGATCGCCGCCAGCAGTCCGTCGGTATAGGGATGCACCGGCCGGCGGAACAACGCGCCCACCGGCGCCGTCTCCACCACCCGCCCGGCGTACATCACCATCACCCGGCGCGCGAACTCGGCGATCACCCCCATGTCATGGGTAATCAGGATCACCGACATGCCAAGCTCTGTCTGCAAGTCGCGCAACAGGTCGAGGATCTGCGCTTGGATCGTCACATCCAGCGCCGTGGTCGGCTCATCGGCAATCAGCAGCTTGGGCCTACATGCAATCGCAATGGCGATCATCACCCGCTGCCGCATCCCGCCCGACAGCCGGTGCGGATACTCATCCACCCGCCGCGCCGCATCGGGAATGCGCACCAGGTCCAGCAACTCGATTGCCCGCTTGCGCGAAGCCGCCTGGTCCAGCCCTTGATGCAGCCGCAGCGATTCGCCGATCTGGTCGGCAATGGTCAGCACCGGATTGAGCGAAGACATCGGGTCCTGGAAGATCATCGCGATCTCCCGCCCGCGGATCGCCCGCATCTCCCGCGTCGGCAGCCTCAAAAGGTCGCGCCCGCCATAGACGATCCTGCCCGTCGGCATCCGCGTGGTGGGTGCTGCATGCAACCGCAGGATCGACAGCGCCGTGACACTCTTGCCCGAGCCGCTCTCGCCCACGATCCCCAACGCCTCGCCCTCGCCGACAGCCAGGCTCACCCGATCCACCGCCGTCATCCAGCCGGCATCGGTGCGAAACCGCACGGTGAGGTCTTGCACTTCCAGAAGTGGCGCCATCTCAGCCCTCCACCTTCAGGCGGGGATCGAGCACATCGCGCAGCCCGTCGCCCAGCAGGTTCATCCCCAACGCCGCCAGGCTGATCGCAAAGCCGGGGAACAGCATGATCCACCAGGCCTGCACCGCAAACGACCGCCCCTCGGCGATGATATTCCCCCAGGAAGGTGCCGGCGGCGGCGGCCCGATGCCCAGGAACGACAGCGCCGCCTCGGCCAGGATCGCATAGGCAAACACGAAGGTTGACTGC
>JANXSA010000707.1 GCA_025352915.1 Rhodospirillales bacterium
ATCAGCCCGTCGGGCTGGACCAATTGCCAGTCCGCGCTGCCAGGGATGACCCGCCCGGACAGCAGCTTGCCGGTCACCACGCCGCCGGTGATCGGAATGACCCGGCGCTCGCCGCCATGCACCGCGCCGAGCGAAAGCCGCGGCGCGACCGAGACCGCAGCCTCAAAAGCATATTCCAGAATCGGCGGCTGCATCGCTTGATCCTCGGCGCAAATGGATAAAAAGTTTTTTGGTTCTTTTTTTCAAAAAAGAACAACACTTCCTTCCCGACAAGCAAAGGAATCCACCCATGGACCTCAACGGCATTTCGGCGATTGTCACCGGCGGCGCCTCCGGCCTGGGCGGTGCCACGGCCCGGGCGCTGGCGGCGGGCGGTGCCAGGGTTGCGATCCTGGACGTCAACCGCGACGCCGCCGAGGCGATGGCGCGCGAGATCGGCGGCCTCGCCGTGATCTGCGACGTGGCCGACAGCGAGGCCGGGGCGGCGGCGATGCAGGCCGCGCGGGCGGCGCATGGTCCGGCGCGGGTGCTGGTCAATTGCGCGGGGATCGGCACCGCCGGGCGCATCGTCGGGCGCGACGGGCCGCTGGCGCTGGCGGCGTATGAGCGGGTGATCCGGGTGAACCTGATTGGCACGTTCAACATGCTGCGGCTGGCGGCGCACGACATGAGCACGGCCGAGCCGGGCCCGGATGGCGAGCGCGGGGTGATCATCAACACCGCCTCGATCGCGGCGTATGAGGGCCAGGTGGGGCAGGCGGCCTATGCCAGTTCGAAGGCCGGCGTGGTCGGGCTCACCCTGCCGGCGGCGCGCGAGTTTGCCCGCTTCGGCGTGCGCGTGGTCACCATCGCGCCGGGGCTGTTCCACACGCCGATGATGGCCAGCCTGCCGGCGGAGATCCAGCAATCGCTGGGCGAGTCCGTGCCGTTCCCGCAGCGGCTCGGGCTGGCGGAGGAGTATGCGGCGCTGGCGCTGCATATCGTGGGCAACCGGATGCTGAATGGGGAGACCATCCGGCTGGATGGGGCGCTGCGGATGGCGCCGCGATAAAGCAAGGATGTTCTTTTTTGAAAAAATAACCAAAAAACTTTCTATCCATTTGGCCGGGTGCCAGTTACCAGCGCCCGGCCTAAATGGATGAAGTCTTTTTGCTTCTTTTTCTTCAGAAAAAGAAGGCGCTTGCTTTATTCCTGATGCGTATGCGCCTCGACCCGATAGCCATCGGGGCAGATGACAAACGCTGCGTAGTAGTCCGGCCCATAATCCGGCCGGATTCCCGGCGGTCCATTATCGGCGCCGCCATGCGCCAGCCCCGCCGCATAAAACGCATCCACCGCCACTACAACAGGCGGCGGGCCGCCGAGGCTAGCTGAACAAAAGCTGCCCGCCATCCACCGTGATCGTCTGCCCGGTCACCCAGCGCGCCATCGGCGAGGCCAGGAACAGCACGACATCGGCCACTTCCTCCGGCTGCCCCAACCGCCCGAACGGGATCGCCCGCTTCACCGCGTCATAGACCGGCGAGCCCTCCTCGCGGCGTTTCTCCCAGGTGCCGCCAGGGAACTCGATCGAACCCGGCGCCACCGCGTTCACCCGGATGTTCTTCGCCGCCAACCCCGCCGCCTGGCTCGCGGTATAGGAGTTCACCGCCGCCTTCACCGCGGCATAGGGCGCCGACCTGGTCGAGGCGCGCACCGCCGAAATCGACGACACCGAGACGATCGCCGCACTGCCAGAGGCCGCCGCGGCAGCCGTCAGGTGGGGCAGGGCGGCATGGCTGGCGCGCACCACCGCCATCACATCCACCTGCATCCCGGCGGCCCAGCCGGCCTCGTCATCGCTCATACCAAAGCCGGAGGCGTTGTTGACCAGGATGTCGATGCCGCCCAGCGCCGCCGCCGCCGCCGCGATATAGGCGCTGATCGCGCCGCCATCGGCGAGATCGCACGGCGCCGCATGGGTCTTCCTCCCATGCCCGGCCAGCTCGGCCCGCGTCGCCTCAAGCCCCGCCGCCCCGCGCGCGCAAATCGACACGGCCGCCCCGCCGGCGGCAAAGCCATGCGCAATCGCCCGCCCGATACCGCGGCTGCCACCGCACACCACCACACGCTTGCCGGAAAAATCGAGTGCCATCACAAGGCTCCTTCATCGGGACGAGACGCCCATTCTCACGCCATCGACCCGGCGGCACAACCCGCCCTCACGCCCCGCCGTCACGCCCCTGGGGCCCCACCTCGCGCAGCCGCCCGCCCCCCGCGCCAGGCTCCAGCACCAGCCGCCGGTCATGCAGATCCGCAACACTCGGCCGGTGCGCAATCGACACAATCGTCGTATCCGGCAGAAACCGCCGCAACAGCGCATAAAGCTGCGCCTCCGACTCCGGATCCAGGCTCGCCGTCGCCTCGTCCAAAAACAACCAATCGGGCCGCGCCAGCAACGCCCGCGCCACCGCCACCCGCTGCTGCTCCCCGCCCGACAGCCGCTGCGCCCACGGCGCCTCCTCGTCGAGCCGCCCCGCCAACGCCCCCAGCCCCACCGCCTCCAGCGCCGCGATCACCTGCGCGTCGTCAAACGCATCGGGTGCGGCGGGATACGCCACCACCGCGCGCAACGTCCCCAGCGGCAAATACGGCCGCTGCGGCAGGAACATGTGCGACCCCGGCGGCCGTTCCACCGTGCCCCCGCCAAACGGCCAGATCCCCGCCATGGCGCGGAACAACGTCGACTTGCCGCCGCCCGACCGCCCCGTCACCACCACCGACTGCCCGGCCG
>JANXSA010000726.1 GCA_025352915.1 Rhodospirillales bacterium
GCCATCCTCTCCGCCCTCTTCGCAGCCCTTGCCCCCCTCACCCCCGCCGCCCTCGCCGCCACCTTCCGCGGCGGACGCCGCAATCTCCCCCGCATCGAAGCAACCCTCGCCGCCCTCACCCGCCTCGGCCACCTCGCCACCCAAGACGGCCAAACCTTCACCCTCCGCCGCGCCGCCTGATCTCCCGCGCTTCAAGATGCCCACGTTAATCTTCTCTCCCCTCGCGCTTGGGCCGCGGGGGAGCCGGAGGGGGGCTCTATCCTCTCCTCTCTGATCTCGCTTTTGTCATTCAACCGCATTACAATTCCCGCCGCCATCAGGACGCCCCCATGCCCGCCACCGCCCTCGTCCAAACCCGCATCGACCCCGAAATCCGCGACCGCGCCGCCCTCGCGCTGGAGCGCTGCGGCCTGACCGTGTCCGACGCCGTCCGCATCCTCCTCACCCGCGTTGCCAACGAAGGCGCCCTGCCGCCCGGCTTCGTCACCGACCCCGCCGCCCACGACGCCTGGTTCCGCGCCAAAATCCGCGAAGCCCTCGATGATCCCGCCCCGCCCATCCCCCACGCCGATGTCGAGGCCCACTTCGCCCGCCGCCGAGCCAAACCCGCGCCCTGATCCATCTTCTCTGGTCGCCCCACGCCATCACCGACCGCGACGCCATCTTCGACCACATCGCCGCCGACAACCCCGCCGCTGCCATCTCAACCGATACCGCCATCGCGCATCACATCGAGCGCCTCGTTCATTTCCCCCGTTCCGGCCGCACCGGCCGCGTCAACGGCACCCGCGAACTCGTCATCCCGCGCACCCCCTTCATCGCGATCTACCGCCTCACCCCACCCGAAATCCTCATCCTCCGAATCCTCCACGGCGCCCGCCAATGGCCAACCGATCCATAGCCCGCCGCTCCATAGCCCGCCGATGCCTGACCTCAGAAAAATTTCTTGCGCCCACCCGCCGATCGTCGTATAGAACATACAGTGAACGACTAGACAACCAGAACCCCGCGCGCGAAAGGACGCAACCATCCATGATCCCCCCCTCTGCGATCCCATCCGCAAGCGAAGTCTCCGCCCGCCTGGTCGCCATCCTCGCCGCCGTCACCCGCCTCATCTTCGCCCGCACCCACATCTTCGCCGCCCTCGGCGCCCCGCTCCACAACCGCATCGCCGGCGCCTCCCGCCGCCTCGCCACCATCCTCGCCCACCTCGCCGCAGGCACCTTCCGCCCCCGCCCCCACACCCCAAAACCCGGCAAAAACGGCGGTCCACCCGCCATCTACATCCCCCATCGCCGCGCCTGGCTGGTAGAAAAACTCGGCTACCACATGGCCGCCTACACTTCGCACCTCGAACACCTCCTGCGCGCCCCCGAAACCCAAACCCTCCTCGCCACCGCCCCACCCGAAGCCCTCAAATCCCTCGGCCGAACCCTGCGCCCCATCGCCCGCCTCCTCGGTGTCGACCTCCCGCCCGAACTCCGCCTTCCCCCGAAACCACCCCGCCCCAAACCCATCAAACCCCCGCGCCCAATCCTCCCGCCCCTCCTGCCCCTCTACCCCCAAGCCCGCCCCCGCGACCTCCCCTTCATGAACTTCGACAAAAAAACCAAACCCGCCTGACCCACCCCTGCCAACCCGTGCCTATAATGTTCCGATATCAAAATAAACACCCACCCCCTGGCCCCGACACGCTCCCCCCATGCAGACTAACCCCATGAAGCTCCCCCCCTTCCTCCGAGACCGCCGCCTCTTCACCATGGCCGCCCTCGGCTTCTTCGCCGGCCTGCCTTTGCCCCTCTCCGGCTTCACCCTCACCCAATGGCTCGCCGAGGGCGGCATATCCCTCGCCGCCATCGGCCTCACCGCCAATATCGGCCTCGCCTACACACTGAAATTCCTCTGGTCCCCCCTCCTGGACCAACGCCCCCCATTGTCGTTCCTAGGCCGCCGCCGCGGCTGGCTCGCCACCATCCAACCCCTGCTAGCCCTCGCCATCGCCGCCATGGCCCTCTCCAACCCCCACGAAAACCCTCTCCCCACCTTCCTCCTCGCCGCCCTCGTCGCCTTCCTCTCCGCCTCCCAAGACATCACCATCGACGCCTGGCGCATCGAAACCTTCCCCCCCGACAGCCAAGGCCCAGCCCTCGGTGCTTACGTCCTCGGCTACCGAGCCGCCATGCTCACCTCCGGCGCCGGCGTCATCGCCAGCGTCACCACAATCGGCTGGCACGGCGCCCTCCTAGGCGTCGCCGCCCTCTTCATCCTCGCCCTCGCCGTCACCCTCCTCGCCTCCGAGCC
>JANXSA010000009.1 GCA_025352915.1 Rhodospirillales bacterium
GCAACTCAAAATGCGTGAAAACATGACGCACCTCCCCCGCCCTCCGCCAGTCGGCTTGCATCGGCGCCTGGGACAGCATCGCCTGGTCCGTCAAAGGCTCGGAAAGCCACTCCGTGCCAGGCAGTTCGGTCATACCGCCCAACAGTCCCTCCGGCTTACGCCGCCGCAGCAGCACGTTGCCATCGGCGTCCATCAGCCAGAAATTCGCGCCATAGCGCACCGGCCGCAGGGATTTGGCGGCCTTGCGCGGCAGCTCCGCGGCGATCCCCTCCCGTCGGCCGGCGCAGGGCTCCATCCACGGACATAGTGCGCAGGCGGGTTGGGTCGGGGTGCAGATTGTGGCGCCGAGGTCGAACAACGCCTGGGCGAAGTCAGAAGGTCGTGCCACCGCCGCGGGATCGGCGCCAAGCAACGCCGCCGCCTCGCGCAACGCCGGTTTGGCAGCCGGCATCGGCTCAGTTATGGCAAATATCCGGGACGTCACGCGCTCGACATAGCCGTCGACCGGCACGCCGGGCTGGCCGAACGCGATGGAGGCAATCGCGGTCGCGGTGTATGGCCCGATGCCGGGCAGCGCCAGCAAACCCGCGACATCGCGTGGAAAGCCGCCCATCGCGGCAACCGTCTGGGCGCAGGCATGCAGGTTGCGAGCGCGGGCATAGTAGCCAAGCCCTGCCCATGCCACCAGAACGGCTTCCAATGGCGCCACTGCCAGGGCGTTCACGTTGGGGAAGCGGCGGACAAACTTTAGATAATAGGGTATAGCCGTCGTGACATTGGTCTGTTGCAGCATGATCTCGCTGAGCCAGACGAGGTATGGGTCCGGTGTTTCGCCGGGCAGGGCGCGCCAGGGCAACGCCCGGCGATGCCGGTCGTACCAGGCAAGCAGGGCGGAGGCGGAAGGGATTGGCATGATCAAGCGGGACACCCAGCCGGATATGGCGGCCAAGCCGGACGCCGTCCAGCGGGCCAGGCCCGAAACCGCCCAGCGTTACATCTACGGCCCCCGCCCGATCGGTGCCTTAGTCCCGGCTATCGCGCGGCCGGCGTTCCGCAAACGCTCCCCGGCGGCAGCACAGGTGATGGCGGACTGGGCATCGATCGTCGGCCCCAAGCTGGCGGCAGTCACGACGCCCCGGCGGCTGTCGGCTGGCAGGCTCACTATAGCCTGCGTAGGGCCAATGGCCATGGAGTTGCAGCACCAAGCCACCGAACTGATTTCCCGCATCAATACCCATCTGGGTTCAGCGGTCGTTGAACGGCTGGGCTTCGTACAAGCCGTCGACGCGCCTGGACCGGCCGGAGTCGCCGTCCGACCGCGTTTATCCGCGGCCGACGAACGCCGTGCGACCGAAGCCGTGCAAGCCGTGCCATCCGGTGAGCTGCGCGATGCGCTGGCGGCACTTAGCCGCGCGGTGCTCATCGCCGGACAGGAACGGAGCCGCCGCCATGCTATCCTCTCGACTTCCCCCCGGCCACAGCAGTAGACATACCAGATATAGAGGTTCCGATGCCGTTCACCCGCCGTTCCATACTATCCGTTGTTGCCGCCAGCGCCCTGACGCCGATGCTCGCCCACGCTGCCGAAAGCAGCGCCGAGGGTATCCGCGCACTCGGCAATGCCGACGCCAAGGTGCAGGTTCACGAGTTCTTCTCGTTGACCTGCACGCATTGCGCCGCGTTCTCCAACACCACGTTCGCGCAGGTGAAGGCGGAGCTGATCGATACCGGCAAGATCCGCTTCATCTACCACGACTTCCCGCTCGACCAGCTGGCGCTGACCGCCGCGATGATCGCCCGTACCCTGCCGGCCGAGCGCTACGAGCCGTTCATCCGGGCATTGTTCGCCAACCAGGACCGCTGGGCGTTCAGCCGCCAGGCCAACCCAACGGAGGAGCTGTGGAAGACCGCGGCACTCGCCGGCATGGCCCGCGCAACCTTCGATGCGGCGATCGCCAATACCGAACTGAAAAACTGGATCGTCGCCCAGCAGACCGCCGACCAGACCGAATACGGCATCGACGCGACTCCCAGCTTCGTGATTAACGGCACGAAGACCTCGGGCGGCTTGAGCTTCGAGGATTTCTCCAAGCTGGTCAGCGACGCCGGCAACACCTGAACGGAGACCGATTTGCCCGTCCGCTTTTCC
>JANXSA010000053.1 GCA_025352915.1 Rhodospirillales bacterium
AGAACATGGGCGCCCAGATGGTGCGCGAGGTCGCCACCAAGACCAATGACATCGCCGGCGACGGCACCACCACCGCCATCGTCCTGGCCCAGGCCATCGTCCGCGAGGGCGTCAAGGCCGTCGCCGCCGGCATGAACCCGATGGACCTCAAGCGCGGCATCGACAAGGCCGTCGAAGCCCTGGTCGCCGAGCTCGCCAAGCGCACCAAGAAGGTCACCACCCAGGCCGAAACCGCCCAGGTCGGCACCATCTCCGCCAACGGCGAGTCCGATATCGGCAAGATGATCGCCTCCGCCATGCAGAAGGTCGGCAACGAGGGTGTCATCACCGTCGAGGAAGCCAAGGGCATCGAAACCGAACTCGACATCGTCGAGGGCATGCAGTTCGACCGCGGCTACATGTCGCCGTACTTCATCACCAACGCCGAAAAGATGCTGGTCGGTCTCGATGACCCCTACATCATGATCCACGAAGGCAAGCTCTCGCAGCTCCAGCCGATGCTGCCGCTGCTCGAAAGCATCGTCCAGGCCGGCAAGCCCCTGCTGATCATCGCCGAAGACGTCGAGGGCGAAGTGCTCGCCACCCTGGTGGTCAACAAGCTGCGTGGCGGGCTCAAAGTCGCCGCCGTCAAGGCGCCGGGCTTCGGTGATCGCCGCAAGGCAATGCTGGAAGACATCGCCGTCCTGACCGGTGGCCAGGTCATCAGCGCCGATCTCGGCATCAAGCTCGAATCCGTCACGATCGCCATGCTCGGCCGCGCCAAGAAGGTCTCGATCGAGAAGGAAAACACCACGATTGTCGAAGGAGCAGGCAAAAAAGCTGACATCGTCGGCCGCTGCAACCAGATCCGCGCCCAGGTCGAGGAAACCACCTCCGACTACGACCGCGAGAAGCTGCAAGAACGCCTGGCCAAGCTCGCCGGCGGCGTCGCCATCATCCGCGTCGGCGGATCGAGCGAGGTCGAGGTGAAGGAGCGCAAGGACCGCGTTGACGACGCCCTGCACGCCACCCGTGCGGCCGTCGAAGAAGGCATCGTCCCCGGCGGCGGTGTGGCCCTCGCCCGCGCCTCGCTGGTCCTGGCCAGCCTGAAGTCGACCAACGCCGACCAGATGCACGGCATCGACATCGTGCGCCGCGCCGTGCTCACCCCGCTGCGCCAGATCGCCGCCAATGCCGGCGAAGACGGCGCCGTCATCTCCGGCAAAGTGCTGGAGAAAGACGACTATAACTGGGGCTTCGACGCCCAAACCGGCACCTACACCAACATGGTCAAGTCCGGCATCATCGACCCCACCAAGGTCGTCCGCGCCGCCCTGCAACACGCCGCCTCGATCGGCGGACTGATGCTGACCACCCAAGCCATGATCACCGAATACGTCGCCCCCCCCAAGAACGGCGGCGGCGGCAACGGCGACATGGACTTCTAACACCAAACACTACCACTTGCTTCCCTCCCCCCGCTTGCGCGGGGGGAGCCGGAGGGGGGGCACTCGACCCGCCAACACCCTCAAACAAAGCGCGTTCTTTTTTGAAAAAAAGAACCAAAAAACTTTTATCCGATTCGCTTGCAGCGACCGTCGGACGCCAGTATACTAACTAACATGAAAGGCATCGCAACCCGCTTCACCGATCTCCTCGCCCGGCTCCGCCAAGCGGTGGCCGTCTTCGCCAACCGCCAGCAACAGGGACCCCGCGTCGTCACCATCGGCAGCCAGACCTACGTCGAACTCACGCCGCCCAGCCGCCATAGCACCATCCCCGGCCCCACCTGGCTCCTCCTCACCGAGCGCCTCGGCCGCCTCGCCCAGCGCTTCCGCGCCCTCATCGCGCGCGTCGAAGCCGGCAAACTGCCCAAACCCCGCCCACCACAAATCCGCCCACCCCAAATCCGCCCGGCAACCGCCCGCGCGCCCGTACCGCGTCTTCCCGCAGCCCGCGGCTGGATCAACGCCCGCATCCCCGACGCCGCCTCCTGCGCCGGCACCCTCATCGTCCTGCTCCAGGACCCCGCAATGCCGGAATTGGTCCGCGCAGCCCCCCAGGCCGGCCGCCTCCTGCGCCCGATCTGCCGCGCCCTGGCCGTCGACCTCCCCGACTGGCTCCGCCTACCCCGTCATCCTGAACGAAGTGAAGGATCCACGCTTCCTCCGCCCCGCCGCCGCCCCCTGCCGATCTGGTACCCCTCACCACCCCGAACGCGAAAAACTGCCCCCTGACCCCACCGGCAGAAGCACGTCCAATTCATTCCGATAAAAGAATATTCCGCTATCCCGGACAATGCGCCGTCAAGAACGTCCCGATATGCCGCACCGCCAGCGGAATATGCTCGACCGGCTGCTTCCACGGATACAGGCTCACCTGCGCATTCGGCGCCAGCAGCGCCGATTCCATCGCCACCGCATAGGGATGCGGCGGCACATCATCCGGCAACACCATGATCGGCGTCTGGCACCCGCGCACGAAATCCCGCGTCACGGTAAAAACGAAATCCTGGTTCGCCCGATACATCCGGCTCAGAAACGCCTCGACCTGCGCCATCGAAACATCCGCCCGCCGCCCGCACAGCGCCGGACCCCAATTGGCCATGTTGTTGTTATAGAACTGATCCGGCATCTCCGGCCGATGCCCGCTCGGCTGTACAATCACCGCCGCCGGAATCCGCGCCCCCACCCGCCGCAACAAATTCCAGATGAACGGCCCGCCGATACAAAACCCCATCACCCCGAACCGATCGATCCCCAGATGGTCCATCAACCCGATCTGGTCATCGGCATAGGCATCCCACGGCCGCTCCACCTCCACCGGCCCACTCGACCCGCCGCCCGTGGCATTGCGCAAATCCATCGTGATGCAGCGATACTGCCCGCCAAACACCACCATCGGATTGAACGGCGAACTCGCCGCCGACAATCCGGCCATCGTCGCATTCAGCCCGCCCCCCGGCAGGATCAACAACGGAAACCCCGTCCCGGTCTCCTGGTACTCGATCCGAACGTCGCCTTTTGTATAAACCGCCATCTCGCTATCCCCCCGCCGCCGCCCGCGCCAGCGCTGAAATCTGCGCGCCCAAACCGGTCTGCGCCACCAGGAACGCAGTCAGCAAACGCTGTGCCCGCTCACGCTCGGCAACACTCAACGCCCCATTGGGAAAATGCAACGCCACCGCCACCAGAACCGGCGCCGCCCGCGCCCCCTCGATGCTGCTGCGCGCCTGCTGGATCCGCTCGCCCAAGCCGCCCCGGCTCGGCTGTCCGTCGATCCACAGCCGCGTCGCCGTCATCGTCGCAGGATTGTTGCCGATCACCAGCCGCCAATTGCCGATATCGCCGTCCGGCACCGCAATTGAGCCCACCTCCATCTCATCGGACGCATCCTCGCGCGACAACGCCCGCCGCGCCGCCCCGATCGCCGCCGGGTTGGTCCGGGTCGAAAACGCCTGCACCGTCACCGCCAGCAACACCTGGCCACAAGCAAAGGTCTCAACACTGCGTCCCCCCGGCTGCACCACCACCGGCCCGGCCGCCCGGCAGCCCGCCGCCGCCTGCATCGCCGGCGGCGAGGTCGCGGCCACCGGCGGCGCCCGCCCATCCAGCCACGCCGACGTCGCCGCCGCACTGCCGGCAAACACCACCACCAGCAAGCTGGCAAGCCCGGCCCGAAGCTGCGTTCCCCACCCGCCCGCCGCCTCGACAGCCACCTCGTCCGCAGCCGCCGGACGCACCTCCGCAATATGGTCCTCGCGGAATGGCATGCCCGCCAGGATCAGCAACAGGATGACAATGGAGAAAAACATCCAGCCATACAGCACATGATCCGCCGCCGCCGCCTCG
>JANXSA010000058.1 GCA_025352915.1 Rhodospirillales bacterium
TGAAGACGTTCTTGCGGCCGAAGCGCTGGGCGAGCCAGCTGGCGGGCGGGGTTGGCGGCGGCGTTCTGGGCGGGGCGGGGGCGGTGACCTTCTTCATCATCAGCACCAGCACCATGCAAGGGATGGCGACCAGGCTCATCATCAGGAAGTCGTTGCTGTAGGCGATGATCATGGCTTCGCGGTTGATGATGCGGTCCAGCATGATGGCGCCGCTGCGGGTGGTGGCGTCGAGGAGGCGTTCGGCGGCGTCCTGGCCCGGGAGGGCGCGGGAGAAGGGGGTGACGGTGGCGGCGAGGCCGGCGTGGCTGGCCTGGATCCAGTGCGACAGCGAGAAGGTGGTGACCGAAATGCCGATGGCCGCCCCGATGTTGCGGCCAAGGCTTTGCACGGCGGTGGCGTCGCCGCGCAGATGAGCGGGCAGCGAGGAGAAGGAGACAACGGTGAGCGGGTTCCAGATCAGGCCCATGGCGACGCCCTGGACCAGCAGGATGCCGATCAGCCAGGTCTGGTTGATGTCGGGGGTCCAGGTGGACATGTCGTAGAGGGTGACGCTGAGCAACGTGAGGCCGATGGCGATGAGCTTGCGCTGGTCGGTGTAAGGTCCGAGGCGGGAGCAGATCAGCATGGCCGCCATGGTGCCGAAGCCACGCGGGGCCAGGAGCAGGCCGGCATCGGCGACCGGGTAGCCGGACATGCGCTGGAGGTAGGGGGCGAGCAGGGTGTTGGACGACATCATCACGGTGTTGCTGGCGAACATGACCAGCATGGCGGTGGTGAAGTTGCGGTCGTTGAACAGGGCGCGGGGGATGAACGGCTTTTCGGCGGTCATCATGTGGACGAGGAAGAGGTAGATGCCGAGCACGGCGAGAACGGCGGCGATGATGATCTCGGTGGAGGTGAACCAGTCCTTGAGCGAGCCGCGGTCGAGCATGACCTGCATCGCGCCGACGCCCAGGGCCAGGACGGAGAAGCCGGTCCAGTCGAAGCGCATGGCGCGCTGCGGGGCGGCGGCGGGCATCAGCATGGCGAGGCCGAGGGCGGCGGCGATGCCGAGCGGGACGTTGACGTAGAACACCCAGCGCCAGTGGAACCATTCGGTCAGGTAGCCGCCCAGGGTGGGGCCCATGATCGGGCCGATCATCACCCCCATGCCGAAATAGGCCATGGCGCGGGCGCGCTGTTCGGCGGGGTAGATGTCGAGCATGGTGGCTTGGGATAGCGGCACCAGGGCGGCGCCGAAGGTGCCCTGGAGGATGCGGCAGGCGATCATCTGTTCCAGCGACTGGACCGCGCCGGCCAGCGTGGTGGTGATGGTGAAGCCGATCAGGCAGGTCAGGTATAGGTTCTTGCGGCCGAAGCGGCTGGCGAGCCAGCCGACCGGGGCGGTCATGATGGCGGAGACGATGATGTAGGAGGAGATGACCCAGGTGATCTGGTCCATCGTGGCCGACAGGCTGCCCTGCATGTACGGCAGGGCGACGACGGAGATGGTGCTGTCGAGGACGACCATCAGGACGCCCATCATGCAGAACATGCTGATCAGGCCACGGTGGCGGACGGTGTCGCTCATGTCATTCGGCCGCGCTGACGGCGCGAGCGGGCGCCGGGGAGGGGAGGCGGGCGGCGGGCATCGCGGGCGCTATTCGCGGCGGGCGGCGCATGAAGAACAGCACCAGCAGCGGCGGCAGCACCATCAGGCTGAGGATCTGGTAGTCGTTGGCGAAGGCGACGATCTGCGCCTCGCGGGTGATCAGGGCGTCGAGCAGGCCGGCGCCGCGCGGGGTGAGGGGGTCGAGCAGGCGATGGGCCATGTCGCTCATCGGGGTCAGGCGCGGGAAGGGCGTGATGTTGGCGGCGAGGTCGGCATGCGCGGTCTGGGTGTTGCGGGTGAGCATGAACGAGGTGACCGCGATGCCGATCGCCGCCCCGGTGTTGCGCGCCAGGTTTTGCAGCGCGGCGGCGTCGGCGCGGAACACCGGCGGCAGGGTGGCGAAGGTGATCACGGTCATCGGGTTGAAGATGAAGCCCATGCAGAAGCCCTGGATCACCAGGGTGGTGGTGATCAGCGAGGACGGCATTTCGGGCGTCCAGCCGGTCATGCTGTGCAGGGTCAGGCCGAGGCCGATCAGCCCGAAGGCCATCAGCTTGCGCTGGTCGACGTAGCGGCCGCCGAGGCGCGAGGCCAGGACCATGGCGACCATGGTGCCGGCGCCGCGCGGGGCGAGCAGCAGGCCGGCCTCGGAGGGTGAGTAACCGCTCAGCTTCTGCAGGAAGGGGGCGAGGAGGGCGGAGCTGGCCATCATGATCGAGCCGGTGCAGAACATCATCAGCATCGCGGCGACGAAGTTGCGGTCGCGGAAGATGCCGCGCGGGATCAGCGGGCGGTCCGAGGTGAACATATGCACCATGAACAGGTAGAAGCCGAGGCCGGCGAGTACGGCGCAGACGATGATCTCCGACGAGGTGAACCAGTCCTCACCCTGGCCGCGGTCGAGCATCAGCTGGAAGCTGCCGATCGCCAGGACCAGCAGGCCGAAGCCGATGAAGTCGAATTTCAGTTCGGGGCGAACCGGCGTGCGCGGCATGAAGAACAACAGGCCGAAGGTGGCCAGGATGCCAAAGGGCAGGTTGACGTAGAACACCCAGCGCCAGTGGAACCAGTCGGTCAGGTAGCCGCCGAGGGTGGGGCCCATGATCGGGCCGATCATGATGCCCATGCCGAAGACCGCCATTGCCTGGGCGCGCTGTTCGAACGGGTAGATGTCCAGCATGGTGGCCTGGGCCAAGGGCGCGAGTGCGGCGCCAAAAGTGCCCTGGATGATGCGGAACGCCACCATCTGTTCGAGTGTCTGGGCCATGCCGCACAGCACCGAGGTGGCGGTGAAGCCGATCATCGAGAAGACGAACAGGTTCTTGCGGCCGAAGCGGTTGGCGAGCCAGCCGACAGGGGCGGTCATGATCGCCGAGACGATGATGTACGAGCTGAGGACCCAGGTAATCTGGTCCATCGTCGCCGACAGGCTGCCCTGCATGTATGGCAGGGCGACGATCGAGATGGTGCTGTCCAGGATCTGCATCAACACCGCGGTCATGGCGCAGGCGGTCAGCAGCCGGCGCTAGCCCAGCCGCAGCGGGGTGACGACAAGCGATGCC
>JANXSA010000106.1 GCA_025352915.1 Rhodospirillales bacterium
ACGAGGTGGTTCTTAGCGCCGCCGAGGGCCTGGACGCGCTTACCGCTGGCGGTGCCGGTGCGGTAGACGAGTTCGGCAATCGGAGTGGAGCCGACGAAGCTGATGGCGTGGATGCCTTGGTGGTTGAGGATCGACTCAACCGCGGCGCGGCCGCCCTGGACGACCGCGAAGACGCCCGGCGGCAGGCCGGCTTCGGTCAGCAACTCGGCAATCAACAGGGCGGCGGAGGGGTCTTTTTCCGACGGCTTGAGGATGAAGCAGTTGCCGGTGGCCAGGGCGACCGGGATCATCCACAACGGCACCATGCACGGGAAGTTGAACGGGGTGATGCCGGCGACCACGCCGAGCGGCTGGCGGACCGACCAGGCGTCGATGCCGGTGGCGACGGACTCGGTGTATTCGCCCTTCAGCAAATGGGGAATGCCGCAGGCGAATTCGACCACCTCAATGCCGCGCTGGATCTCGCCCTCGGCATCGGACAGCACCTTGCCGTGTTCGGCGGTGATGATGGCGGCGAGCTTCTTGGTGTTCAGTTCCAGCAATTCCTTGAAGCGGAACATCACGCGGGCGCGGCGCAGCGGGGGGGTGGCGGCCCAGGCGGGCCAGGCGGCGGTGGCGGCGGCGACGGCGGCATCGACTTCGGCTCCGCCGCCCATCGCGACCTGGCCGGAGACTTCACCGGTGGCGGGGTTGAAGACAGCGCCAGTCGCACCGGTGCCGGGGACGCGGCACCCGCTGAGATAATGTCCGATCTGTTGCATAGAGCGCATCCTCCTTGATGTCATAGCGGGACGTGCGCGGAGTTTACCCGCAGGGCATGGCTTTGCGATATACCCCGAGCCGTGAGGAACGCCATGCCCCCTGCTCCCAGCCCTGCCGCCATTGCTCCATCGGGGATCGCGCGCCGGCATGTGTTGCGCGGCGCGGTCAAGGCGGGCATCGGCGCGGGCCTGGCGCTGCCCTTCCTGGGGCGCGGGGCACAGGCGGCAACGACGTGGACGCTATTCAGCCAGCAGGTGAACCCATCCAGCGCGGTGACGCGCGGGTTGCGGCGGCTGTCGGACCAGGTGCGCGACCGCACGAGCGGAGCGCTGCTGATCAATGTGCGCACGGCGGGAACGCTGCCAATCGACGCCAACCAGGTGCTGGAGTCGGTCGCGACCGGGAAGGTCGAGCTGGGCGACGATGCCGGCCACGGCAGCACCATCCTGCCCAGCACGGTGATGCGGCTGCCGCTGCTGGCGACGTCGCCCGGCGAGTGGAACCAGGTGGCCAAGATCGTGCGCCCGGTGCTGGCAGCCGAACTGGAGAAGCGCGGCATCGTGCTGCTGGCGCATTACCGCTCGGCGATGCAACTGTTCTGGTCGGGCCAGAAGGCGACAGGCTTTGCCGATATTGCCCGCCAACGCCTGCGGGTGCAGTCGGTGGAACAGGCGGAGTTCCTGCGCCTGTATGGCGGGCTGCACGTCATCACCTCGACGGTGGAGGCCGGCGAGGCCTTGCAGGACGGCAAGCTCCAGGGGATTTTCGGCACCGCGGCCACGAGCGGGCGGACGTGGAAGGCATTGCTGAAACACGTCTACCTGGCGGGACCGAACTACAACGACGCCGTGATCATCGCCGGGCGCGAGGCAATGAGCCGCTTGCCCGAAAGCTTGGCTGCGGCGGTCCTGGCGTCGGCGGCGGACACCGCGGCCTGGATCGCGCAAACCCAGGACACCGAGGAGCTGCAACAGATCCGTGCCTTGCAGGGCGAAGGGTTGAAAGTGACGCCGGCCAACACGGGCGAACTGCTCGATGGGATGACCCGGATTCCCTCCTACTGGGACAGCTGGGTCCGGCTGCGCGGTGGCCCGACCGAAAGCCTGCTGGCAACCATCCGCGAGGCGCTGGACCGCTAGCGTCGCGCGTTCCAATGTGCCGGGCTACGGCATGGATGAGGAACACGACATGATCCCCGGACGATTCGCTGGGCGGGTGGCGGTTATCACCGGCGGTGCTTCCGGCATCGGGCTGGCCATCGCGCGGCGGTTTGTCGCCGAGGGCGGGCACGTGGTGGCCAATGATATCGCGCCCGAGCGGGTGGCAGAGTTGCAGGCTGAATTGGGCGCATCAGGGCTTGCTGTCGTTGGCGACGTGACGCGCGAAGAAGACGTGGCGCTGTTATTCGAGACAGCGTTGGAGCGCTTCGGCGCGGTGGATGCGAGCTTCCACGTCGCCGGCGCGAACCGCGGCGGCTATATCGCGCGGATGGTCGAGGCGGATTGGGATTTTACCGTCGATCTCTGCCTGAAGGGCGTGATGTTTGCGATGAAGCATGCGGCGCAGGCGATGATGAAGACCGGCAAAGGTGCCATGGTGAACATCGCCTCGCTCAACGCCCATGTGCCGATGCATGCCGGGGCGGCCTATTCGGCGGCCAAGGCCGGGGTGGAGATGCTGACCAAGAACGGGGCACTGGAGTTGACGCCCGGCGGCATCAGGGTCAACGCAATTCTGCCAGGGCTGGTGCAGACACCGCTCACCAAACGGCTGTTCGACAACCCCGATGTCCATGCCGCCTTCATGGAGCGCATTCCGCAGGGGCGGGCGGCGCAGCCGGAGGAGATCGCGGCACCGGCGCTGTTCCTGGCGAGCGATGATGCCAGCTATGTCTCCGGCGCGTCGCTGCTGGTGGATGGCGCCTGGGCGGTGAGCGGGTATCCAGATATGCGGCCGTGGCGGAATTAGAAGCAAGAATTGTTTTTTTGCAAAAAAGAACCAAAAAACTCTTATTTATAAGGGCCTAACGTCGAAGGGGCACTTATGGATAAAAGTCTTTTTGCTTCTTTTTCTACAGAAAAAGAAGACTTTCTACGGGGCGAAAACCTAGGCGCCGGGTAAGACGGACGCGGCACAACGACAACGATGGAGAAACCGGCGATGCCGAGCTACCAGTTCGACGACCGCAACATCACCTGGCGCAGTTTCGACTATCTCGGCACGCAGTATTACGTGCAGGCGCTGGATGCGGCGATGGGCATCGCTGACGTTCTGATTAAGTTTCAGCCGAACACGCCGGGCAAGCTGCACCAGCATCTGATGGACTACAGCACCTTCGTCCTGCAGGGCGAGCTGCATTTCTGGCGTCCGGACGGCTCGTTGAAAGAGATCCGCCCGACGGGGAGCTACGTTCACGGCACCGCGAACGGCGAGCCACACTCGGAAGGTGCCGGCGATCAGGCGGCTATCGTGCTCTTCAGCCTCCGCGGCGGCACCGGCGATATGTTCGCGGTCTTCGAGGCAGGGTCGGACGAGGTCCACAAGATCGGTTTCGCTGACTTGCAGGCCGCGCTGGCCGACCAGGTTGCGTCCGGAGCCGCCGCGAAGGTCGCGTCACGGCCGGCCTGATGGGTCGGGACATCCCGTAGCAAGCGAGGCGTCCTAACCCCGAGCCACCGCCATGACGCGCTCCCGGGTGAGCGGCATGTCCCGCAGGCGCAGCCCAAGCGCATGCGCGGTGGCATTGGCGATCGCCGCCGCCGTCGGCCCCATGGTGCACTCGCCCATGCCGAGCGACGGCTCGTCGGGCTCGTCCATCAGTTCGATGTCGATCGGCGGGATTTCGGAAAAGCGCAGGATCGGGTAGTCGGCCCAACTGCGCGTCGCGGTGCCGGTTGAGTCGATGCGCAGCTGTTCCTTGAGCGCCATGCTGGCGGCCTGGATGATGCCGCCTTCGAGCTGGGCGCGCACGCCGTCCGGGTTGATGGCCAGGCCGGAGTCGGCGGTGCACCAGATGTGGCGCAGGCGGATTTCGCGGTCGACCTCGACCTGGGCGACGACACAGGCATAGCCGCTGCGGTTCTTGTAGCGGGCGAAGGCCAGGCCCAACCCGATGCCGGTGCCGGCGGGGCCGCGCGACGCCCAGTTGGATATCGTGGCGGCGCGTTCGACCAGGCGGCGGGCGCGGGGGTCGGACAGCATGTGCAGGCGATAGGCGACGGGGTCGTGGCCCGCGAGATCGGCAAGCTCGTCCAGGAAGCTTTCCAGCGCGAAGACGTTGACCACTGCTCCGAGACCGCGCAGGGCGGAGGTGCGGATCGGCGTGCCTGCAACCAGGTGGTGGACGTAGCGCACGGCGGGGATGTCATAGTACGGCACGATGTTGCGGGTGCCGGCGCCGGGATAGGGGTCAGAGGATTCGGCCGGCGGCGGCAAGGGCTGGGCGTTCGGCAAGGTGCGCGAGGCCAGCAGGCGCCCGGGCGCGCGGTTGACGTGCACGCCGCTGGTGATGGTGGCGGTGATGTCGATGGGATAGCCGGCCTCGTCGAGCACGGCGCGCAAACTGGTCTGCATCGCGGTGCCGGCCGGGGCATGGGCGAATTCGTCGGCGCGCGACCACAGCACGCGCACCGGCGTGCCGGGCACCAGCGTGGCGATGATGGCGGCGTCCAGCGCGGCATCGTCGGCACCGTTATGGCCGTAGCAGCCTGGGCCATGCGCATGGTGGACGATGATCGTCTCGGGATTGCGTTGCAGCGTGCCGGCGGCATTGGCGCGGAAGGGGTAGACGCCCTGGACGTGGCTCCAGACCTCCAGGATGCCGTCATGCTCATGCGCGATGGCGCAGGAGGGGCCGAGCGAGGCGTGCGAGATGTAAGGCCGGGAGTAGGTGGCGGTGTGGCTGCGGCCGGCGGGTGCTGTGCCTTCGTTGCCTCGGGTGCGAATATCAGCCGGCTGGGAGGCGAGCCAGCCGGCCTCGGCCATCGCGGCGTCGGGGGTGTCGCAATTGTCCCAGCGCGGCCGGGCGGCTTGCACCGCCTCGGCGAGGATCGCGGCGGTCGGGGCGAGGATGGCGGCGAAATCACCGCTGCGGACCAGGCGGGCGCCATGGCGCGCGATGGCAGCCTCGTTCACCCCGGCCAGCGTCGCCGCCGGGCGTGGCTGGCGCAGCACGCGGGCGTGCAGCATGCCCGGCAGCACCATGTCGTGGACAAAGCCGCTGCCGGCGAGTTTTTGCGGCAGGTCGCGGCGCGGCGTGCTGGTGCCGACGATGCGGTGGGCGCTGCGCGGCTTGACCGGTGCCAAGCCGGTGGCGTCGCGGGCGAGATCGACGCGCGGCGCGAGGGTCCAGTAGTCGTGGCCGGTTTGACTGCCGTCGCGCAGGATCGCGCCATCCTCGACATCGAGTTCTTCGGGTGCGGCATTCAACAGGCGCGCCGCCTCGGCGAGAAACAGCGCGCGGGCTTCGGCGCAGACAAGACGCAGCGACGCGCCGCCAATCTCGATCGACAGGCTGCTGGACGTGGAACCTTCGTCCGGCGCCAAAGCGGTGTCACCGGCCCGCCACGCCAAACGCGCCAGGGACACATCCAGCTCCTCGGCGGCAATTTGGGCCAGCGCGGTGCTGATGCCTTGGCCGATCTCGACCTTGCCGACGCTGACCTGCACCCGGCCGGCATCGAAGCGCAGCCAGCGATCCAGCCGGGGGTTGTCGGCGAGGCTCTTCGGCAGGTCGCTCATGGCCGCAACTCCCCGGCTGCCCGTTCGACGGCCGCCCGTTCGACAGCCGCCCGTTCGACAGCGCGGAGTATTCGCGGATGGGCGCCGCAGCGGCAGAGCTGGGCGTCCAGTGCCGTGGCGATCTCGCCGCGCGTCGGCGACGTGTTGCGCGCCAGCAATGCCGCGGCGGCGACCACCATGCCGGACAGGCAATAGCCGCACTGCCCGGCCTGTTCGGCGAGCAATGCCGCGATAATCGGGTGCGCCTGCAACCCCTCGACGGTGGTGACCGCGCGCCCGGCCAGCGCCCCGATCTCGCGGCCGCAGGACTGCACCGGCACGCCGTCGACCAGCACCAGGCAGGCGCCGCATTGCTCTTCGCCACAGCCGAAGCGGGTGCCGGTCAAGCGGAACTCATCGCGCAGTACATCGAGCAGCTTGGTGGAGGACGGCGATGCGCTGGTGCGTGCGGTGCCGTTGATCGTGAGCGTTGTCATGCCTTGGCGAAGCCTGCGTTCTGGTTGGGGCAGCCTAGCGCAGGACTCCCGGCAACGCGACAACCGCTCCCGGCGCCTGTCTTGAAACAAATCGTGCGCGATGGTGGTATGATCGCCAGCGCCGGCCACGCCCCGGGAGAGAAACCACGCATGTCCGAAACCGTGCCGATCCACCCGATGCGCGGGCCAAACCGCTTCAAGCTCGGCGTGTTCAGCGCCAATGCCGATGGCGGGCTGACGCTGACCCGGGTGCCGGAACGTTGGCAGGCGCAGTGGCGTGATGTCGTGGCGGTGGCGCAGATGGCGGACCGGGCGGGCATCGAGTTCTTCCTGCCGATCGCGCGCTGGAAGGGTTTTGGCGGCGAGATGAATTCCCGGGAATGGAGCTACGAGACATTCACCTACGCCGCCGCGCTCGCAGGTGTGACGGAACGCATCGCGCTGTTCTCCACCGTGCATGTGCCGATGGTCCACCCGGTCTTTGCCGCCAAGGCGATGGCGACCATTGACCACGCCAGTCATGGCCGCGCCGGACTGAACATCGTCTGCGGCTGGAACCCCGACGAGTTCGAGCTGTTCGGGCTGGAGATGATCGAGGAGCGCTACGCCCAGGGGCTGGAGTGGTTCGAGATCATGCGGCGAATCCATGCTGATGCTGGCCCGTTCGATTTCGATGGCCGGTTCTACCAGCTCAAGAACGTCTCCGGCCGTCCAGCGCCGCTGCAACGGCCGCGCCCGGTGATGCTGAACGCGGCGTTCTCGCCGCCGGGCCGGGCATTCGCGGCCGCGGCGGCGGACTACCTGTTCACCACCTTCACCGAGATCGATGCCGGCCGCGCGGTGATCGACGACATGACGACGCGCGCCGCAGCGACCGGGCGCGAGGTCGGGGTCTACACCACTTGCCACGTCGTCTGCCGGCCAAGCCAGGATGAGGCCGAGGCGTATTACGAGCACTATGCCGTCGCCGAGCAGGACAGCGTGAGCGTGGACAAATACATGAAGGCCAAGCAGACCTTCTCCGGCTCGCACGACGCCGACGCCTACCGGCTGCACCGCAAGCGCTTCGCCGGCGGCGCCGGGACCTATCCGCTGGTCGGCACGCCGCAGCACATCGCCGCCGAGATGGTGCGCATGGCCGAGGCAGGGTTTGCCGGCACGACGGTCAGCTTCGTCAACTTCAAGGACGAACTGCCATTCTTTATCGAGACGGTGTTGCCACTTCTGCGCGACGCCGGGCTGCGCGACGCCGGGCTGCGCAACTAGGGGTGCTCCAAATGCTTGCTTCCGCCGACCAGATGACCGTCTGCTTCGCCCATGTCGCCTATCAGATGCAGGCGCGCTTCGCCCTGCGCGAGTGCGGCATCGCCAGTTTCGAGGTGCGCGACCGGGCGGGCCTGGATGCGCGCATCGCCGAGGCCGATGTGCTGGTGGTCTCCGGCCTGTGGCACAACGGGCTGGCGCAGCTCGGCGGCAAGCTGAGGTTCATCCAGTCGATCGGCGCCGGCACCGACCAGTTCGACCGCGCGGCGCTGTCGGCCAAGGGCATCCGGCTGGCCAGCGCCGCCGGGGTGAATGCCCGCGCGGTCTCCGAGCACGCGATGTCGCTGATCCTGGCGCTGGCACGGCGCCTGCCGGAGGCGCGGGACAACCAGGCCAAGAAGGTCTGGCGCGGCATGATCGGCGACCTCACCCAGCGCGAGGACGAGCTGACCGACAAGACGCTGGTGATCGTCGGGCTGGGCCGTATCGGCGGGCGGCTGGCGCAACTGGCCCGCGCGTTCGACATGCGGGTGATCGGCGTGCGGCGCGACCCTGCCGGCGGGCGCGGCGCGGCGGACGAGGTGCATGCGCTGTCCGCCCTGCCCGCCCTGTTGCCGGCGGCGGATTTCGTGGCGCTCACCTGCCCGCTGACGCCGGAGACCACCAACCTGATCGACGCCGCCGCGCTGGCGCGCATGCAGCGCTCGGCCTACTTGGTGAATTGCGCGCGCGGCCGCGTGGTCGATGAACCGGCACTGGTGGCCGCGTTGCAGGCGGGCGCGATCGCCGGGGCGGCCATCGATGTCACCTGGGAGGAACCGCTGCCGGCCGAAAGCCCGCTTTGGACCGCGCCGGGCGCCTTCATCACTCCGCACACTGCCGGCGAGACCCGGCGCTATGAGGATAATGTCCTCGATATCCTGATGGAGAACCTGTCGCGGCAATGGCGGGGCGAGTTGGCGTTGCTCAATCAGGTGGTGTAGGCGTAACAAAACGCCATAGCCGCCGGAGCCTGAAGTGCCGCAGGATGACGCAGGGGAAACGCCGACTGAACAGGCGGAATACGCGCTTGACGAGATCACCGCCCGCGCATCGGCGGCGCGGGCGTGCTCAGCCGAGCTGGTAGCTGCCGAGAACCGCACCGCGGCCCGCCCGGTCTGGCAATACAACCACGTCATCGCCTATGGCCAGTCGCTCTCCAGCGGCTGGGAGGGCTGGCCGGCGCTGTCGGTCACGCCGCGGCACGACAGCCTGATGATCGGCAATTCGGTGAACGGCACCAACGAGAGCGGCGCCAACTGGGTGCCAGCGGGCGAGGCTGCCTTCCGGCCGCTGGTGGCGACCGTCATGACCAAGGCGCCGGCCGGCGAGGTGCTCGGCGCCGCCGATGTCGCGGCATTGCCGGCCGGGACCGCAGCCCTCGGCGAGACGGTGCTGGAAGGCGCGCTGGACTTCTGGCGCGGCCGGCAACTGGCCTTGCGCGCGACCCGTGGCTGGGACGCTTTCGCCGGGCAATTCGTTGCCTCATCCTGTGGCGTCGGCGGACGAACGATCGAGCAATTGAGCCCCGGCGCCACACCGCCCTTGTTCGAACGCCCGCGCATGGCGGCACAATTCGGCAAGCAGCTGGCCGACCAGGCCGGCGGCAATTACGGCGTGGCGGCCCTGGTCTGGCTGTTCGGCGAGAACAACTCCGTCGCAGCCGCCGGCACCCAGGATCGCGGCGAATTCGTCCGCCTCTCGGCCAGCCTGCAAGCGGATTTCAACCGCGAGATCGTGGCGGGGATCGCCATGCAGGACCGCTCGCCGGCGGTCTTCACCCACCAGGTGAGCGGGCTGTATGTCCGCGACGCCAACGCGATGTCGATTCCGATGGCGCAGCTCGACTGCGCCTATGGCCTGCCGAACTGGTACCTCGCCGCCCCCTCCTATCCCGTGACGGAAAAGGGCGGGCATCTCGACCCCAACGGCTATCGCTGGCTGGGCCAGCAATTCGGCAAGGTGATGCACAAGGTGCTGGACCTCGGCGAGGGCTGGAAGCCGTTGCATCCGCTGCACGCGACTTGGCGCGGCACTCATGTGCTGGTGGATTTCCACGTGCCGCACCCGCCGCTCGCGTTCAGCCCCTGTTACGTGCGGACCCGGCCGGCCAGCTTCGCCGATGGCGGCTTCAGCGTCACCGACGACGACGGGCGGATCGCTGTTCGGGCGGCTGCGGTGGTCGCCGATGTCTGTGTCCTGCTGGTGCTGGAGCGGGCACCCGGCGCGAACCCGATGCTGTGGTACGGCGGCCAGGCGGGCCATGGCGGCTATGGCAATTTGCGCGACAGCGACCCGACCGAGGCCAGCGCGGTCTACGAATATCGCGACGGCAGCGGCCAGTATCCCGGCGCCAATATCCCGGAGCTGATCGGCAAGCCCTATCCGCTGTGGAACTGGTGCGTGGTGTTCCGCGCCGAGCTACAGGCAGACCCGGCACCGGCGATGGTACCGACGCCAGCAGCGCCGCCCGATCAGGTCCCCGAGGCGGCGCCGGCCGAGCTGGTTGCACCCGCGCCCGAACGACCACCTGAACTGGCACCAGCCGCAACACCGGCCGGGCAGGTCCCGCGCACAGACGCGTCCGAGCCAACACCCGAACCCGCCGCACCGCGCGGCTTCTGGGCCCGGCTGCACCGGCTGTTCGGCAATCGATAGCGCCTCAGCGCCGCAGCGGGCCGGCCTCGGCATCCGCGCGCACGCGCACCAGCGGCGGGCCATCCACGCGCGCGCCCGTCAGGGTCATTGTGGCGTTGCCGAGCCATCGCATCTCGAATCGCAAGCGCACCGGCAACAGCGGCGCGTCCGGTCCAAGACGGGCGAACCAGGCCACGCCCTTGTGCGGCCGCGCGGCAGCCTCGCGATCACCCGCCAGCGCAAAGCCGGCGAGCAGCCGGCCTTCGAAATCGCAGCGCAACACGGGACCGGAAACCGGCGCTTCATCGGCCGCCAGGATCTCCATGCCGCCGGTCCGCGCTTCAATCTCGAACAGCCGCCGGCCATCGAAGGTGCGCGCCTGGCCGTCACAGCGTCCGGTCAGGCTGACGCGGCGGGCGAGCTGGGCGGCGGCACTGATCGTGTCGATGGTCTCGCGCTGCAGCAGCACCGGGACCGGCTCGCGCTCAAGCTCATTGGGCGGTTCGAGCTGCCGCACATTCGGCTGGCCCATGTCATAGTCCATCAAGGTCCGTCGCGGCGCGCCACGCCAGGCGCCAGCCACCGCATAGCGCTGCGGTGTCACCAGCGTGCCGGCCCACAACCCCTGCGCCACCGTGCGGGTTTCACCCCGAAACAACACACCGTAGGCGCCAGCGGTGCGGGTTGCGATATCCACCCGGTAGCCGCGCGCATCCATCTGGACATCCGCCTCGGTCACCATCACCCGCATGCCGGCCACATGGGTGGCGTAAGTCAGGCTGGTGAAGCTGCGCTCCGGCTCGGCCGCAGCCACGCGCGGCACCAGCGCAACAAGGACGGCCAGAACGGCGAACCGGCGGATACCCATGACCGGCATGTAGGCGTGCCACCGGCATCCGACAACTGGCCCCCGTTGCTTGACACCTCGGGCGAACCCCCCTATCTCGCCCATCCCGGCCAGGGCGCATAGCTCAGCGGGGGCGCGTAGCTCAGCGGCAGAGCATTCGCTTCACACGCGAAGGGTCACAGGTTCAATCCCTGTCGCGCCCACCAGTCCGGTCATCCGTCGCATTTTCGACACCGAAAAGCGCCGCGCCAGACCCTCATGCCGTCCGCGGGCCAAATGTCAGTTCCAGACGGTTGACCTCGCCAACACGATCATACTGCGCCGCGTCGCAGTGCCGGCGAATAAGATGCAGCCCGAAACCGCCTTCATGGTGACCAACCAGCGCGCCTTCCAACGGGCGCAGCGGCGCTGCCAGCGGATCGAAGGCCGGTCCGTTATCCTCGATCGCGATCGCCACCTGGCCGTGCACCCAGCGCACCCGTAGCATGGCGCGCGTGGCACCATGCGGATGGGCATGGCGGATGATATTCATCACCACCTCCTCCACCACCAGTTCGACGCGAAACCGCACTTCGGTCGCACACCCGCCGGCGGCCAGGAAATCACCCAACTGACGCTGGGCGGCGGCCAGCGCCCGGGACTCCAGCAACAACGGCAGGTCCATCTCGTCCCGCACGCCGCCGATCGGCCCCAGGCTCATCCCGCCAGCAACGCCAATGCTGCCTCGTGATCCGGCGCGTGCGGGATCAGGTCAAGCAACGCCATCGTCTCGAACACCTCCAGCACCTGCGGCTGGACCCCGGTCATGGCGATGCGCGCGGACCGGCGCGCCACCGTGCGCGCCAGTGAGATCAACAACCGGATGCCCAGCGAGCCCATGAACGGCACGCCCGCGAGGTCCAGCACCACATGCCCGCCGGACGCGTGGATCTGCGCATTCAGCGCCGCCTCAACCCCGTCCACCGCAGCAGCGTCGGCCCGCCCGCTCAGCACCACGCGGCTGACCCCGGCCTCAATAGCAATAATCTCGAATTGCATCGCGGAAAGTCCTTTCATCGTATCAGGCGAGTTGGAGGGTCAACACCGAGAAATCATCGTCCAGCGGCCGCGCGCCCGACAGCCGGCGAACCTGGCGGTAAAGCCGCTCCGGCCCCTCGGCCCATGCCGCCGCCGGCGCGCATAGCGTCCCGGTCACCTGCGCCATACCCCACGGCTCCGCGACATCCTCGGCCAGTTCCACCGCGCCGTCGCTGAACAGATGCAGCCGCCCGCCCGCCGGCAGTTCCACCATCGCCGCACGATAGGCATAGCCCGGCATGGTCCCGATCCCCGCCCCGCGCGCCGGCAGCGCCCGCACTTCGCCGGTGGCGGGCACATGCAGCACCGCCGCATGATGCCCGGCGGCGGCATAGGCCAGCCGCCGGCTCGGCACATGCAGCACGCCGTACCACATGGTGAAATACATGCCGTGATGCTTTTCCATGTCGAACATGTCGTTCAGCGCCGCCAGCACCGCGGCGGGATCGCGCGTATCGGTGCCCGGCAACGCCTGCTGGCGCATCACGTTCATCACGCTGACCGAGTGCATCGCCGCCCCCACGCCATGGCCGGCAACGTCCAGGATATAGGCATGGAACCAGTCGCCGTCGCGATGATAGCCGAACGCATCGCCCCCCAGCGCCGCACAGGGCTGAAAAATCCATGCCGCCTGCACCGGCCCGTCGCTGATCGGCGGCGGCAGCAACGCGTTGACGTAGTCGCGGGCGCGGGCGATGTCGCTGGCCAGCGATGCCGCCGCCAACGCCTCCTCGCGCCGCCGCCGTTCATAGCGCAGCGTGTGCGGCCCAACCTGGATCAGCGCGCCATCAGCCAGGAACACCGGCTCGCCGACGCGGGTGCCATCGACATAGGTGCCGTTGGTCGAGCCGAGGTCGGTGACGCGCACTAGGTCGCCCGCCCGATCAATCATGCAATGCCGGCGTGAGACGGCACTGCCCTCCAGCACGATCGCCGCCGGCACAACCCGCCCGACGATGAGCGGCACATCGGCCAGCGGATGGCGGCTCGGCGTCGTGCCCTCGGCCTCCAGCACCAGCGAATGCACGACAGTATCGTCCACCGGCCCGTTCGGCACGGCGGCACGGCTCACCATCGTTCGCTCGGTCCCGTCAGTGGGCTCGTTCATGCGGACATCCCTTCGGTGCGGTGGCGGCACGCTTGCGTCATTCAACCGCAAGTCGAACCGTCACGCACCTGTCATCGCTGGTTTCGCTTTCATGGCCATGCATTGCGGTCAAGCGACGAGAATATTGCTGCGCTTCAAAAGTGCACGGCCAGCGGCGCCAGCCAGCCAAATGCGCCGAGCACGATGCCAATCGCCCCGAGCACCAGGCCACCCACGGCGAGCAGCCCGACACCGGTGATGATGGAGGCGGAAGCGACCACGATGCCAACCTGAAACGCCGCCGCGCCGTATTCATAGAGATGATAGGCGGCCATGCTGCGTTCGCGGATGGCTTCGGCCTTCTTGGCCCGCTCAGCGAGTTCCTTGCGGCCTTCGCCGGTTTCGGGCTCGCTCTCCCAGCGCGCGGCAGAATCGCGCCAGCGCTTCTGCTGCGCCTCGATCGCCAGCTTGATCTCGCCCTGCGCGCCAAGCTTGGCCAGTTCGGCTTCCTCGGCGGCGGTGCGCACCGTAGTCTGGCGGATGGTGCGGGCCTGGAAGAACGCCCACAGATTGGCCGCCTCGACATTCCTGGTGAGGGCCTCGGTCTGCGCGCTCTTGGCGCCGGTCTCCACCACTGCGAGTAACAAAGCCAGCACCGCGATCAACAGCGCGATGCGCTTGTCCCCGCCGTGGTCGACATGCCCGTGGCCAGTCATCGCGTTGCTCCCCTGATGATGTGCCAGGGGAAGTGCCATCATGGGCGGCGATTCGGCCATAGCGCAGGAAGGTCTTCTTTTTCTG
>JANXSA010000129.1 GCA_025352915.1 Rhodospirillales bacterium
ATCCCCAGGCCAATGCCCTGCGCGCCCCCGGTAACAATCGCCACCTGCCCGTCCATCTGGGTCTTCACCGTCTCAGCTCCCCCGATCCGCGGATCGCCGCTCTACACAGCATTCAGAGGCCGGACAATCCTGGCCGCCGCGCCGCAAGGCTGCGCAGAATCTTCTTTTTGTGAACAAAAAGAAGCAAAAAAACTTCATCCATGAAGAAAAATCTTCCCCCCCGGCGCTTGGGCCGGAGCCGGAGGGGGGCTCTTTGTCCTCTCTCCTTCAAAAAAACTGAAAATTTCCCCTTGCATTTGATTTAACAGTTAGATATTATCCCCCCAATGACAACCGACTCATCCCCCCTCGGCGACAAGATCGCCAGCCTGCGGGCAGCCCCTTCGGGGGCTGACGGGAGAATGCTGTCCAACGCCCTGCACACCCTGATCGCCGCCATCCTGGCCCGCATCTTCACCCGCCTGGAAGATATCTTCCTCCTGTGGCAGGCCGGCACCCTCCCCACGCCCCAACCCCGCCACCCCCGGAATCGCATGTCTGCCCTCCCCCCGCTCGCCGGCGAAGCTGGAACAGCGGCCGCCCGCGCGCCGCATGCCGCCCAGCCGCCAGGCGCGCTACATCCATGGAATCATGCGCTTCCGCGCATCAGCATCACCCGAAACGCCGCGGCCTCAAACGCCCCCCTCTCCTCTCCCCCGTCTTCCCGGTCACCCCCGTCTCCCCGCCTCCCTGTTCATCTGACCCGCCACGAAACCGCCTCGACCTCCGCCCCGCGCCCCCCCACCCCGTCACACGCCCCCGCGCCACCGCGAAATTCACGCCCGCGCCGTCACCCGGCACGCGCGCCGCCCCCGCTTCATCCGCCGGACCGCCACAAACCGCCCCAGCGCGGCTGCATGATTGCCATTATTTCATTACGATATCGAAACCTAAGTAGTTATACTCATTCCTGTGCCCTGCCAGACACGTATCGCCAACGTTACACAAATGCCCGCTACCACCCGGCCAAATGTAGTATTATAAGCCTGACATCGCGCGTGGTGGTGCGCATCCTTCCGTCCCGAGGGATGCCACCCATCAAACCGGAAGGTGTGTAGCATCGCTATTTCCGCCACGGATGACATCATCCGACCCGAGGGCGTCATGACCGTCGTTGGCATCGGCGCCTCCGCCGGTGGGCTGGAGGCGTCGCGCCGGCTGGTGGCGGCGATCCCGCGCAACTCCGGGCTGGCGTATATCCTGGTCCAGCACCTTGACCCCGACCATTCCAGCATGATGGTCGAGCTCCTGGCCGGCCACACCGACCTGGTCGTGCTCCTGATCGCCGAAGCCATGGCGATCGAAGCCGACCATCTCTATGTCATTCCGCCCGGCGTCTACATCACTGTCGAGCTCGGCCGCCTGCACGTGTCCAAGCCGCTGGTGCGCCACGGCTCCCGCATGCCGTTCGATCATCTGTTGCATTCCATGGCCGCCGCCTATGGCGCGCGCACCGCCTGTGTCGTGCTGTCCGGCACCGGCTCCGACGGCACCGTCGGCCTGGCGGCGATCAAGGCGCGCGGCGGGCTGGTGATTGTCCAGGACCCCGACGATTCCCGCTTCGACGGCATGCCGCGCAGCGCCATCCAGACCGGGCTGGTGGACATGGTGCTGCCGGTGCATGACATCCCCGCGGCGCTGCTGGGCCATTTTCGCGAGCCGCCGGACTCGCTGCCAGCGCAACTGCTGCCACAGAACCGCCTCGGCGCCCGGCTTCATGACATCCTTGCCTTGCTGCGCACCAAGTCGTTGCATGATTTTGTCCAGTACAAGGAGGGCACCCTGCTGCGCCGGATCGAACGGCGCATGGGATTGGTCCAGCAAGGCGACGTCGACGCCTATGTCAAGCTGCTGTCGGCCGACGGCGGCGAGGCCGAGAATTTGGTCCAGGACCTGTTGATCCACGTCACCAGCTTCTTCCGCAATCCCGATGTGTTCGCCGTGCTGGCCAGCCAGGTCCTGCCGGAGTTGGTGCGACGCCAGCCGGTGAACCGGCCGCTGCGCATCTGGGTCGCCGGCTGCAGCACCGGCGAGGAAGCCTATTCGCTGGCCATCCTGTTCCGCGAGGCCGCCATCGCCGACGGGCGCGCGGTCCGGATCCAGATGTTTGCCTCCGACATCGATCCGGACTCGGTCAGCACCGCCCGCAATGGAGTCTATGCCGCAACCATCGCCGACGATGTCTCGCCGGAGCGGCTCGCGCGCTGGTTCACCCGCGAGGACGATGGCTACCATGTCGGACCGGAGCTGCGATCGACGGTGGTGTTCTCCCTGCATGACGTGCTGAAGGATCCGCCGTTCTCGCGGCTTGATTTCGTCTCGTGTCGCAACATGCTGATCTATCTGCGGCCGCAGGCACAGGCGTTGGTGATCTCGCAGTTCCATTTCGCGCTGCGCGCAGACGGCCTGCTGCTGCTCGGCAATGCCGAGACGATCATCAACAACGACGGGCGCTTCGAAGAGTTCGCCCCGCACGTGCAGCTGTTTCGCCACACCGGCGGCGGCCGGCGGGCGGAGATTGGCGGCGCCCGCAACGATCCGGCGCTCACCGCCGCGCGCCTGGAACTGGGCCGCGCCCGCAGCCGGCAGACATCGCTGTCCGACCTGGTGCAGCGCTTGTTGATGCAGGGCTTCGCACCGGCGGCGGTGCTGCTCAATCACCGCTACGAGTGCCTGTACTCGGTCGGGCCGATCGATCGTTTCCTGCGCGTTGCCCCGGGCGACCCGACCAACGATGTGCTGGCCATGGCCCGGCACAGCATGCAGGCGCGCTTGCGCGCCGCACTCAAGCGCGCGG
>JANXSA010000167.1 GCA_025352915.1 Rhodospirillales bacterium
GTTGGATCTCCAGCGTTCGTAGAGGTGGCGGAGGCGCTGGGTCATGCGGCCGAGGCGGGTCCAGGCGAGGGTCAGGATTTCCATGGGGATCGGGGGCGTGGTGGGCGGGGTCTGGACCGGCGAGTAGGCGCGCGTACCCAGCCAGACCACAGCCTGGCTGCGGTCGCGGTTCGCCATGAACGCGCCGAGGGCGGCGCGCATGTCCGATAGGATGGTGCAGAAGAGGGTTACAAAGACTGTCATCTCCAGTCATTATGCATATCCGGAGAATCGCTGCAACGGCTTTTTTTCTTGGAGGTGTGGGTGGTGCAGTTCCGAGGGGAACGGCGCGTTACGACGCAGGGATTGAGCCCCCCTCCGGCTCCCCGCCCAAGCGCGAGGGGAGAGAAGTAAGTCAGACTTTGCTGTTGGGGCCGAAATGCAGGGCTCGCAGTGCGCGCAGGGCGGTGGCCTCGCGTTCGAGCTGGGTGGCTTCGCGGTCGAAGACGGCGGCGCCGGCGGCTTCGTCCAGGCGGACGCGGGCGGCGCGGAATTCGTTGCGGATGTGGGCCTCGGTGGCGGGGGAGATGTTGCCGGCGGCGAGTTCGCGCCGGAGGTTTGATAGCAGGGCGGAGATGTCTATCGTCATGAGTTCGCAACAAAACGGAGGAAGGAGTTTTCGCCGATGTGGAAGCCCGGCAGGAGGGCGCCGAAGGGCGGGAAGGGGACGCTGCCGAGGCATCCGGTGAAGACGCTGTCGTGGATCAGGCAGCGGTGGCGGATGGCGGGCCAGACGGTTTCGGAGAGCAGGTCCTGGTCGATGTGGTTGCCCTCGGCGCGCCAGCCCTGGCGGTTGGCGAACAATGTGTCGATGTTGGGCAGGATGCCGCCGACGCCGCCCCACATGCCGGCGAGCAGCAGGTCGGTGTGGGTGAAGTAGTCGCGCATGGTGTGGAAGTGGAAGTTGGAGGCGAGCCAGGCATCGACGGCGACGCGCTCTTTCACCGTCAGTAGTGAGTCGGCGTCGCGGATGAGGTAGCGGCGGATTGTGGGGTCGCCCAGGACGGCGAAGCGCCAGAGCAGGCGGCGGTGGCCGGGCATGTCGGGCGGGAGCTGGAATTCGACGATCTGGGCGCCGTGTTGGGCGAGGTCGTGGCGCTGGGCGGGGGGGACGCTGGCGTCCAGGTGGATGCGTGCGGTCCAGCCGGGGAAGAGGTGCTTGATGAGGCGCAGGTTCTCCAGCAGCGGGATGAAGTAGCGGTCGCTGTCGCCCCATAGGGTGTAGGCGATGATGTTCTCGGCGGGGTTGAGCGGATTGAACGGCGGCGGCGGGGTGGTGGGCATGGTGGCGAGGGCGGGGTAGGCGGAGAACATGCGGTCCTTGGCCTCCAGTGCCGCGCGGCCGTACTGGACGGCGAGGTCGAGGCGGCCGAGGCGGCCGGCGGCGTCGGCCAGGCAGTCATGGGTGTTGGGGCTTTGGCTGCCGCATTCCAGGGCGCGCAGGCAGGCTTGCATGGCGCCGCCATTGTCGCCGGTGGTGAGCAGCAGCACGCCGCGGTTTTCGTGCAGGGTCGGGGCGTCGGGGAAGAGGTGCAGGCCTTCGTCGATGATGGCGAGCGAGTCCGGCAGGCGGCCGTCCTGGAACAGCAGCAGGGCGTGGAACAGGAAGGTTTCGGCCTCGGCGGTGCCGCTTTGGCGGCGTGCGGCGAGATGGGCTTCGTGGGCGCGTAATGCGGTGGCCAGGTCGCCGCGGGCGTGGGCGTCCTGGGCCAGTTGTTCGTGGGCGGGGTCGGGGTTGAGCAGGTTGGTCATGGGTCAGGTGGGGACCGGGGCGCGTTCGTCGAGCAGGCCGAGGCTGCGCAGCTCGTCCCATAGGGCGGCGGGGATGGGGCGGCGGAGGAGGGCGAAATTGCCCTGGATTTCCGCGCGCGAGACCGCACCGGGGATGATGGCGGCCATGGCGGGGTGGGCGAGGGGGAATTGCAGGGCGGCGGCGGCGATCGGGGTGTCGTGGCGGGCGCAGACTTCCTCGATGCGGGCGACGCGGTTCATCACCCAGGCCGGGGCGTCGTTGTAGTCGTATTTGGCGCCCTGACGCGCGCCGGTGGCGAGCACGCCGGAGTTGAGCGGGCCGCCGAGGATGACGCTGACGCCGCGTTTTTCGCAAAGCGGCATGAAGTCGTCGAGGGATTTCTGTTCCAGCAGGGTGTAGCGGCCGGCGAGCAGGACGCAGTCGAAATCGCCGGCGCGGACGAAGCGGGCGGAGATTTCGGCTTCGTTCAGGCCGACGCCGATGGCGCCGATCACGCCCTGGCTGCGCAAATCGGACAGGGCGCGGTAGGCGCCGTTCATCACCTCGGAGAAGCGGTCTTCCAGGATGAGGCGGTCACCGGTGGTCCAGAAATCGACGTCGTGGACGAGGACGATGTCGACGCGGTCCATGCCGAGGCGCAGCAGGGATTGTTCGAGCGAGCGATGGACGCCGTCATAGCTGTAGTCGAAGGTCGGGTAGTGGTTGATGCCGCCCTTGCGCATGCCCTCGATGGTCTGGCCGCGCGGGACCGGGGTCATCCAGCGGCCGATCTTGGTGGAGACGACCAGGTCGTCGCGCGGGCGGTCGCGCAGGGCGGCGCCCATGCGGAGTTCGGCGCGGCCGTAGCCGTAATACGGCGAGGAGTCGAACAGGCGGACGCCGGCTTCGTAGGCGGCCTCGACCGTTTCGACGGCGTCGCGCTCGGGGATGGCGGTGCGGAAGCCGGCGAGCGGGGCGGTGCCGAAACCGAACTGGGTGACGGAGAGGGCGGTGCGGCCTAGGCGGCGGCGGGCGGTGGGGTCGTACATCTTGGGGCTCCGGTTGGTTTAGCAAGGAAGAATCTTCTTTTTCTGAAGAAAAAGAAGCAAAAAGACTTTTATCCATTAGAAAGAACGCGAAGGAAGCGTGGATCCTTCGCTTCGCTCAGGACTAAAGGTTTTTTGGTTCTTTTTTTCAAAAAAGAACATGCTTCCTTTTTATGCTGCCAGGTCGATGTTGATGCCGAGGCTGCTTCCGGCTTCGGCGAGTTGGGCCCAGGTCGCATCATCGATGTAGACGCCGTCGCGGCGGCGTTTTTCGCGGGCGATGCGTTCGGGCTCGCCGGCGACCAGGACGGGCAAAGTGGGGTCGATGGGCGGGGAGGATTTCACGAACGAAATCATCTTGTCGATCTCGGCGGCGATGAACGGGCCGGCGGCGAGGCGGGCGGGGTCGAGGACGAAGGTGAGCCAGCCGTTGACGATGCCGTGGTCGGGCGGGTTTTCGCCGGGCATGACGCCGGCGCCGGCGATGGCGCCGGCGAGGAGGTCGCAGATCAGGGCGAGGCCGGAGCCTTTGTGTTCGCCGAAGGCCTGG
>JANXSA010000179.1 GCA_025352915.1 Rhodospirillales bacterium
CACCGCGGCCGAGGCGGTGGCCAGGATGGCATCGATGCTGGTGCGCTGGTTCGGGAAGGCGAAGTGCAGGATGGCGTGCGCCGCGCGGGCCAGCGCCAGCTCGGTGTTGACCGGTCCGGCCGCGGTCTGCTTGACCAGGAATGCCGCCGTGCCCTCGATTGCCGCCAGCGTGTCGAACTGGGCGATGCCGACCATCGCCAGGATGCGGGTGGCGGTTTCCGGATACATCGAAGATTTGCGGATCGCTTCGAGCGCCGCCTGGTTCCAGGTCAGTGCGGCATCGGTGGTCACGGTGCCGGATTTGTTGACCACGATCTGGCTGCTGGCGGTGTTGCCGGCGAGGTCGGTAAGCACCACTTTTAGCGTGTTGTCGCCATTGGCGAGCACGATGTCGGCGAACTGGAAGCCGCCATTGGAGGCGGCCAGCGCCGACATGCCGCCCAGTGTGGCGAGCGCACCGGCTTCGCTCACGCCGACCAGGCCGACCCGGGCGGCGGCGGTGATGTTGTCGCCCAGCGTGCCGGTGTCCGAACTGCCGGTCAGGCCAAAGGCGCTGATGGTGGGGATGGTCGCGTCATAGGTGAAGGCCAGGTC
The DNA here is from genome assembly GCA_025352915.1 of Rhodospirillales bacterium. GTDB lineage: Bacteria > Pseudomonadota > Alphaproteobacteria > Acetobacterales > Acetobacteraceae > CAMDGX01. Next base: position 595 of record JANXSA010000179.1, read on the forward strand.
GCGCGTGGTGACGATGCCGCTCTTGTCCTGCACCGTCAGATGCAGGACATGCGCGCCCTGCGTCAGCGCGCCGCCGGCGAGGGTATCGATCTGGGCCTTGCTGAAACTGAAGCTGCCATCGCCCGCCAGCGTGACCGCGGCACCGGGCTTGGCGTCCAGCGCTGCGGCAACCGAGGCGATGCCGACACCGCTCGCCGCCTTGCCGGCGATGGCGTAGTCCTTGGTGATGCCGTCGCTGGCGGAGGCGCCGGTGTCGTTGACCAGGGCGGCAGTGATCTGGGTGTTGCTGAAGGTGAAGGCGAAATCGAGGCTGCGGGCGTTGCCGCTGATGTCGACGGCCAGCAGGTGCAGCACGTGCGGCCCCTCGGCCAGGGTGCCGCCGGCCAGCACCGCCATGTCGGCCGCCGTCAGGGCGAAACTGCCGTCGGATTGCAATGCCCCCAGCAGGTCGGCGAAATCGCCGGCCGGCGTGTTGTCCAGCCCGCCGCGCAGCACCGCGATGCCGCCGGCGTCGCTGGCGCTGCCGCCCAGGCGGGGATCAGTGGTGATGCGGTCGGTGGCACTCGGGCCGGTATCGCTGACCAGCGCCACGGCCAGGCTGGGGGCGGCGCTGTCGCCGGGGCGGGTGGACAGGCGTTGCGGCGCGGTGGCCGGGGTATAGGCGCGGCCGCCGGCGAAGAATTGCGGCGGCAACATGCCGGCGACGATGCGGCTGGCGCTGTCGATGCGGCCGCCGATCAGCATGGTGTGAATGCGGCTCGCGGCACCGCCGAGGATGAGGTCGTCGCCGTCGTCATAGACGCCGTTCACCGGGTCGACGCCGACATGCACCCGCGCGCCAATCATCGCGCCGGCCACCCGCAACTGGCCGAGGTAGCCGGCGGCGAAGCTGTCCGCGCCGGCGCCGGTGCCGCCTTGGGTGCCGTCGGCACCGAGGGACGCGCCGACCATCAGGTGGCCGCCGATGAAGTTACCGCCCACCCGCAGCACACCCATCGAGCCCGCCGCCAGGGTGCCGGCGAAAGTGGTGGTGGTCTGGACCACGCCGATATCGCCGGTCACATCGCCGGTCCAGCCGGCACCGATGCTGCGCGCGCTGATGCTGCCGACATCGCCCGCCACCTGCCACACGCCGCCGGTCAGCGCGCCATTGGCCAGCACACTACCCAATGCTTGGCCCAAGCCGGTGATGTCGAGGTTGAGATTGAGCAGCCCGGCGCTGGCCAGCGACTCAACCGAAGGTGCCACGATGCCGTTGGCCACCGGCCCAGTGCTCTGCCAGCTGGTCACCGAAATGCTGCCGATCGCAGCCGTCGACGACAACACCATGTCGCGGACATTGCCCAATACGATGGTCTGCACCGGGCCGCCGAGGCTGAAGCCCGAGACCGGGTCGGTGGTCGGCGCGCTGAACGCCGCCAGCGGCCCCTGGAGCGTCACCCCCTCCAGCATCACCCTTCCGTCGCCGCCGGCGCCCGCGATGCTGAAGCTGCTGGTGGCGTCGGTGCCGGTGATGGTCAGGGTCGGCAGGGCCGAGCCCTGGATGAATTGCCATTGGCCGGGGCCGCTCAGCGTGGCGGTGACCTTGGTGCCGTCGACATCGAGGAAATCGGCGGCCCCGGTGGAGGAGGCCAGCACGGTGCCGGCCGGCACGCCGCTCAGCAGCAGCCGCGGCTCGTAGGATTCGAACAGAACCGGTGCGGCGGCCGGTGGCCGGGTGCCCGCTGCCCCCCCGCCTGCCCCCCCGGCGGAACGCCGCCGGCGCCACTTTGCCCGCCGCTCATGGCGGTTCGCATCGGTGGCGTTGCCGCCGGGGACGGTGTCGCGATCGCTGGGTCCGAACGGCCACGGCATGGCACAACTCCATCTCAGGGACGGTCCGGCGGCCAACCAAGACGGCGCGCCGACCTCAGCTACCCCCTCATTTTTTTCTCTATGATTTCAATGGAGTAGCCTAGGCCTTCAGTAATAGCCTTACGCCTTGCCTCCCGGGGGCGCGTCTGGCCGCCTGCTGCACGTTGAGCCTGGGCAAAAAATGACAAGAACAA
>JANXSA010000212.1 GCA_025352915.1 Rhodospirillales bacterium
TCCCCCTCGCCCATGCCTGCGACACCCTCCACCTCCCCCTCACCCTCGGCCCCCTCTCCGACCCCGCCGCCTGCTCGATGGGCAACCCCCACGCCACCTTCTTCGTGCCGGACGTCATGGCCCTGGACGTCGAAACCCTCGGCCCCGCCCTCGAAACCAACCCGCTCTTCCCGCAAAAAGCCAACATCGGCTTCGCCCAGATCCAATCGCCCACCCGCATCCGCCTGCGCGTCTGGGAACGCGCCGCCGGCCTCACTTTGGCCTGCGGCTCCGGCGCCTGCGCCACCATCGTCAACGCCGCCCGCCGAGGCCTCACCGGCCGCCGCGCCACCATCGAAGCGGATGGCGGCCTGCTCGACATGGAATGGCGCGACGACAACCACGTCCTGATGACCGGCCCAATCGCCACCAGCTTTTCCGGCACCATCGACCTGTCGGCCTATCCCCAATGACCGTCGACATCCTCACCTTCGGCTGCCGCCTCAACACCTACGAATCCGAGGTAATGCGCACCCACGCCTCGAACCTGACCGACACCATCATCGTCAACACCTGCGCCGTCACCGCCGAAGCCGAACGCCAGGCCCGCCAGGCCATCCGCCGCGCCCACCGCGAAAACCCCGGGGCGAACATCGTCGTCACCGGCTGCGCCGCCCAGATCAACCCGTCGAACTGGGCCAACCTGCCCGGCGTCACCCGCATCCTCGGCAACGAGGACAAGCTCAAGCCCGAATCCTGGCTCCCCAACGCCCCCTCGGCGGTCTCCGACATAATGGCCGCCAGGGAAACCGCCCCCCATTTGGTCACCGAGTTCGCCGGCCGGGCCCGTGCCTTCGTCCAGGTCCAACAGGGCTGCGACCACCGCTGCACCTTCTGCATCATCCCCTTCGGCCGCGGCCCCAACCGTTCCGTCCCGATCGGCGCCATCGCCGACCAAGTCCGCACCCTCGTCGCCACTGGCTTCCAAGAAATCGTCCTGACCGGCGTCGACATCGCCAGCTACGGCCCCGACCTGCCCGGCCGCCCAACCCTCGGCCAGATGGCCCGCCGCCTCCTCGCCGCCGTGCCCGAACTCCCTCGCCTGCGCCTGTCCTCGATCGACCCGGCCGCCATCGACGACGACCTCTGGCGCCTGATCGAAACCGAACCCCGCCTGATGCCCCACCTGCACCTCTCGCTCCAGGCCGGCAGCGACCTGATCCTCAAGCGCATGAAGCGCCGCCACCTCCGCCAACAGGCGCTCGACGTCATCGCCCGAGCCCGAGCCCTCCGGCCAGGCATCGGCATCGGCGCCGACCTGATCGCCGGCTTCCCCACCGAAACCGAAGGCCTCTTCGCCGAAACCCTAACCTTCGTCGAGGAAGCAAGAATCCCCTACGTCCACGTCTTCCCCTACAGCGAACGCCCCGGCACCCCCGCCGCCCGCATGCCCGCCGTCCCTGTCCCGCTTCGCCGCGAACGCGCCGCCCGCCTGCGCGAAGCAGGTAGCAACGCCGCCCGAACCTTCTACGCCGCCCAGATCGGCACCACCGTTTCCGTCCTCGCTGAAACCACTACCTCCGGCCACACCGAACACTTCGCCCCGGTCAAAATCACCGCCACCCCCGGCCAGCTCCTGCGTGCCCGCATCACTGCCGCCAACGCCGACCACCTGCTCGCGGAACCCGCTTGATGGCCCTCGGCTTTTTCTCCAAGCTCAAGGAAGGCCTGGCCCGCTCCACCCAGAAGATCGCCCAAGGCATCACCGGCGTCTTCAACAAGCGCAAGCTGGACGACGCCGCCCTCGAAGACCTCGAAGACATCCTCATCACCGCCGATCTCGGCACCGAGGTGGCGGCCCGCATCATCGCCAATTTCCGCCGCACCCGCTTCGGCCGCGAAGTCAGCGACGATGAGATCAAGACCGCACTCGCCGAGGAAATCGCCGAAATCCTCAAACCTGTTGCCCACCCGCTCATCATCGACCGCACCCTCAAACCCCATGTCGTCCTGGTCGTCGGCGTCAACGGCACCGGCAAGACGACCACCATCGGCAAGCTTGCCCAGCAGTATCGTGACCTCGGCCTGAAACCCATGCTCTGCGCCGGCGACACTTTCCGGGCTGCCGCTGTCGAACAGCTGCAAGTCTGGGGCAGCCGCACCGGTGCGCCGGTCATCTCTGCTGCCGCCAACGCCGACGCTGCCGGCCTCGCCTTCGACGCGCTGACCCGCGCCCGCCAGGAAGACATCGATGTGCTGCTGGTCGACACCGCCGGCCGGCTGCACAACAAGGTGGCCTTGATGGATGAGCTGGGAAAAATCATCCGGGTGATCAAGAAACAGGTGCCGGCGGCGCCGCACTCGATCCTGCTGGTGCTCGATGCCACCACTGGCCAGAACGCGATCCAGCAGGTCGGCGTATTCCGCGAGATGGTCGACATTACCGGCCTGGTGGTCACCAAGCTGGACGGCAGTGCCCGCGGCGGCATCGTGGTCGCACTCGCCGAGGCCTATGGTCTGCCGGTGCATGCCGTCGGCGTCGGCGAACAGGCCGGTGACCTCAGGCCGTTTGATCCGGTGGATTACGCACGCGGTTTGGTTGGCGCCTGACACAGGGGGAATGAGCGGATGGACGGAACGGTGGCATCGCAAGAGCGGCAGCTTCTGGTCGTGGAGGCATGGCTGCGGCAGTACAATGCCGCCTTGGCGGCCGGGGATGGTGCGGCGTTGGGCGCGCTGTTCCGCGAAGACGGGCACTGGCGCGACATCGTGGCGCTGAGCTGGGGCATCGGGACGGTGAGCGGCGAGGCGGTGGCCGAGGCGTTGTTGGCGGCGGCGCAGGGGCAGGGTGCGCGGGACTTTGCGGTCGACCGCGAGCGGTTTGCGCCGCGCCAGGTGGAGCGCGCGGGCGAGGCGGTGATCGAGGCGATCCTGCGCTTTGAGACACGCGTGGGCGTCGGGGCGGGGGTGCTGCGGATCAAGCTGGATGATGCCGAGGCCGGGCGGGCCTGGACGCTGCTGACGGCGCTGGATCACATCGCCGGTCACGACGAGGAAAGCGAGCGGATGGCGCGCGAGGAGCCGGCGTTCGAGCGCGATTTCGGCGGGCCGAACTGGTTGGACAAGCGCGGGGTGATGCGCCGGTATGAGGACCGTGATCCCGCCGTGCTGATCGTCGGCGGCGGGCATGCCGGGTTGACCTCGGCGGCGGCGCTGGGGGCGCTCGGGGTGGATGCGCTGGTGGTCGACCGCATGGCGCGGGTGGGGGACAACTGGCGCCTGCGCTATCACGGGTTGAAGCTGCACAATCAAGTCTACAGCAACCATCTTCCGTACATGCCGTTTCCGAAGACCTGGCCGCACTACATCCCCAAGGACAAGATCGCCAACTGGCTGGAGATGTATGTCGAGGCGATGGAGATCAATTTCTGGACCCGCACCAGCTTCGAGGGGGCCAGCTATGATGCGGCGGCGAAAAGCTGGGTGGCGCGGCTGAAGCTGGCGGATGGCAGCATCCGGGAAATGCGGCCGCGGCATATCGTGATGGCGACCAGTGTGAGCGGAACGCCGAATATTCCGGCCATCCCGACGCTGGAGAAGTTCGCAGGTACGGTGGTGCATTCATCGAAATTTGGCCATGCGGAGAACTGGCGCGGCAGACCGGTGTTTGTGTTCGGCACCGGCACCAGCGCGCATGACATCGCCCAGGAGCTGCATGGCAACGGCGCGCTGGTGACCATGGTGCAGCGCAGCCCGACGCTGGTCACCAATGTTGAGCCAGCGGCGCAGCTTTATGATGGCATCTACTACGGCAGCGGGCCGAGCCTGGCGGATCGGGATCTGTTGAACACGTCGTTTCCGCTGCCGGTAATGAAACAGGCGCACAAGCTGCTGACGGTGCAGTCGCGCGCGCTGGACGCCGCGTTGCTGGCCGGGCTGGAGCGGATCGGGTTCCAGCTCGAATTCGGCGAGGACGGAACTGGCTGGCCGCTGAAATACCGCACCCGCGGCGGCGGCTACTATTTCAATGTCGGCTGTTCGGAGCTGTTGATCCGCGGTGAGATCGGACTGATCCAGTATCACGATATCGATACGTTCACCGCAGGCGGCGTGCGGATGAAGGATGGTCGGGAAGTGGCGGGCGGGCTGGCGGTGCTGGCGACGGGCTACAAAGGGCCGGACCATCTGTTGGCCACGCTGTTCGGGGCGGAGGTTGCGGGACGGGTTGGCCAGGTCTGGGGGATGGACCCGACCAAGCAGGAGCTGGCGAATATGTGGATGCGGACGAAGCAGGACGGGCTGTGGTTCACCGGCGGTTCGTTTTCGCAGTGCCGGATGTATTCGCGCTATGTGGCGATGCAGATCAAGGCGCGGGAGTTGGGGTTGGCAGGGTAGGAAGATTCTTCTTTTTGTGAACAAAAAGAAGCAAAAAAACTTTATCCATTTAAGCCGGGTGTTGGCGACTGGCACCCGGCCAAATGAATGAAAGTTTTTTGGTTCTTTTTTTTCAAAAAAGAACATACTTCCTAGCCTTGTCGCTGATGCTGTTGCGAACCCTCGCACAGCCTGGGAGGCTGCGGCTGGAGGAAACATGAGCCGGTTCACGGCGTGGGACAGTGGCGAGGCGCGGGCGGTGCTGCGGCCCCACGGTGGCGCGCCGGATGCGGTGCTGCCGATGTTGCAGGCGTTGCAGGCGCGGTTTGGCTTTGTGCATGCCGAGGCGGTGGCGTTGGTGGCTGAGGCGGTGAACCTGTCGCGGGCCGAGGTGCATGGCACGATCAGCTTTTATCATGATTTTCGGTCGAGCCCGCCGGCGGGGCGGGTGATCCGGCTGTGTGCGGCGGAGGCGTGCCAGGCGGTGGGCGGTGCGGCGCTGCTGGCGGCGGCGCGGGTGTTGGCGGATGGCGGCGATGTGGTGGTCGAGGCGGTGTATTGCCTGGGTAACTGCGCGTTGGGGCCGGCGGCGTTGGTGGATGGCGCGTTGGTGGGGCATCTGGATGCGGAGCGGCTGGCGGCGCTGGTGCAGGGATGCGCGGTGGCCGCGGTGCAGGTGCCGCGGTGACGCTGCGCGTGTTCATCCCCGGCGATGCCGCGGCGCTGTCGGTGGGGGCGGATGCGGTGGCGCGGGAGGTTGCGGCCGAAGCGGCGCGGCGGGGCGTTTTGGTCGAGGTGATCAGGACGGGTTCGCGCGGCTTGCTGTGGTTGGAGCCGCTGGTGGAGATGGCGACGGCGCAGGGGCGGCTGGGGTTTGGCGCGGTCCGGGCGGGCGAGGTGGCGGGGCTGTTCGATGCTGGGTTTCCGGCGCAGGGGCATCCCCGGGCGGTGGGACTTGTCGAGGATCTCGGGTGGCTTCGGCAGCAGACGCGGTTGACGTTTGCGCGCGTGGGAGTGACCGATCCGTTGTCGCTGGGGGCGTATCGGGCGCATGGCGGATTGGCGGGGCTGGAGGTGGCGCTGGGGCTGGCGCCGGCGGAGATCGTGTCGCTTGTGGCGGCGTCCGGGTTGCGCGGGCGAGGGGGCGCGGGGTTTCCGGCGGGGATCAAGTGGCAGACGGTGCTGGGGGCGGGGGACGGGCAGAAATACATCGTTTGCAACGCCGATGAAGGCGATAGTGGGACGTTTGCCGACCGGATGCTGATCGAAGGTGATCCGTTCGTGCTGATTGAAGGCATGGTAATTGCCGGACTGGCGGTGGGGGCGACCAAGGGTTTTGTCTATTTGCGCTCGGAGTATCCGCTGGCCGAGCGCGTGTTGCGCCAGGCGCTGGCGGTGGCGCGGGATGGCGGGGTGTTGGGGGCGTCGGTGCTGGGGCGGGGGCCGGCGTTTGATATCGAGCTGCGGATCGGGGCGGGGGCCTATATCTGCGGCGAGGAGACGGCGTTGCTGGAGAGTCTGGAGGGGCGGCGCGGGGTGGTGCGGGCCAAGCCGCCGTTGCCGGCGCTGGCCGGGTTGTTTGGCAAACCGACGGTGGTGAACAACGTTTTGTCGCTGGCGGCGGTGCCTTGGATTTTGGCGCATGGGGCCGAGGCCTACGCGGCGCTGGGGGTTGGGCGGTCGCGCGGGACGTTGGCGGTGCAGTTGGGGGGGAATGTGCGGCGGGGCGGGTTGTTCGAGGTGCCGTTCGGGATGACGCTTCGCGCGGCGGTCGAGGGGATCGGCGGCGGCACGCGTAGTGGCCGGCCGGTGCGGGCGGTGCAGGTGGGGGGGCCGTTGGGGGCGTACTTGCCGGACTCGTTGCTGGACACGGCGTTGGAATACGAGGCGCTGGCTGCGGTGGGCGGGATGCTGGGGCATGGCGGGGTGGTGGTGTTTGACGACACGGTGGACATGGCGCGGCAAGCGCGGTTTGCATTCGAGTTCTGCGCCAAGGAGAGTTGCGGCAAATGTACGCCGTGCCGGATTGGGGCGGTGCGCGGGGTGGAGGTGATGGATCGCATTCTTCAGGGGGTTGAGCGGGCGAGGAACCTGGAAGTGCTGGCGGATTTGACGACGTTGATGACTGACGCTTCGTTGTGCGCGATGGGCGGGTTGACCCCGCTGCCGGTGCTGAGCGCGCTGCGGCATTTTCCCGAGGATTTCCATCGGCCGGTTGGGTGAGGAGTTCGTCATGGCGGTGATCAAGGAAACTGATTTCGGCACGCCGGCGCGGGTGTCGGGGATGCAGGTTTCACTGGTGATTGATGGGCAGCCGGTGACGGTGCCGGCGGGGACCAGCGTGATGGCGGCGGCGATGGCGTTGGGGACGAAGATCCCGAAACTCTGTGCCACTGACAGCCTGGAGCCGTTCGGGTCTTGCCGGTTGTGCCTGGTGGAGATTGCCGGGCGGCGCGGAACGCCGGCTTCGTGCACGACGCCGGTGGCGGCCGGGATGGTGGTGACGACGCATTCCGAGCGATTGGGGAAACTGCGGCGCGGGGTGATGGAGCTTTATATCTCGGATCATCCGCTGGATTGCCTGACCTGTGCGGCGAATGGCGATTGCGAGTTGCAGGATATGGCAGGCGCGGTGGGGTTGCGCGAGGTTCGGTATGGGTATGAGGGGGGGAATCATTTCGGTGATGCGAAGGACGAGTCCAATCCGTATTTCAGCTATGACCCCGCCAAGTGCATCGTTTGCAACCGCTGTGTGCGGGCGTGCGAGGAGGTGCAGGGGACGTTCGCGCTGACCATCACCGGGCGCGGTTTTGACAGCCGGGTGGCGCCGGGGGCGACGGATTTCCTGGGCAGCGAGTGCGTTTCGTGCGGAGCGTGTGTGCAGGCGTGTCCGACCGCGACGCTGATCGAGAAGAGCGTGGTGGCGCTGGGGCAGGCGGAGAAATCTGTTGTTACCACCTGTGCCTATTGCGGGGTGGGCTGTTCGTTCAAGGCGGAGATGCAGGGTGACCGGGTGGTGCGGATGGTGCCGCACAAGCATGGCGGGGCCAATGCGGGGCATTCCTGTGTGAAGGGGCGATTTGCCTGGGGCTATGCCACCCACAAGGACCGGATCACCAAGCCGATGATCCGGGCGGCGATCACCGATGCCTGGCGCGAGGTGTCGTGGGCGGAGGCGATCGCGCATGCGGCGGCGGAATTCAAGCGCATCCAGGCGCAGCACGGGCGCGACGCGGTGGGGGCGATTTCGTCTTCGCGCTGCACCAACGAGGAAGTGTTCCTGGTGCAGAAGCTGGTGCGCGGGGCGCTGGGCAACAACAACATCGATACCTGTGCCCGGGTGTGCCATGCGCCGACCGGGTATGGGCTGAAGACGGCGTTTGGCACCTCGGCGGGGACGCAGGATTTTGCCTCGGTGGCACATGCGGATGTGATCCTGGTGATCGGCGCCAATCCGACCGACGGGCATCCGGTGTTCGCTGCGCGGATGAAGCGGCGGTTGCGCCAGGGGGCGAAGCTGATTGTCGCTGATCCGCGGCGGATTGACCTGGTGCGCTCGCCGCATGTGGCAGCGACGCATCATTTGCAGCTTTTACCTGGGACCAATGTGGCGCTGGTGAATGCGCTGGCGCATGTGGTGGTGAGCGAGGGGCTGGTCGATGAGCGGTTCGTGCGCGAACGCTGTGACCTCGCAGCGTTCGAGGCGTGGGCACGGTTTATTGCGCTGGAGGAGAATTCGCCAGAGGTCACCGCGGCTTTTACCGGGGTGCCGGCGGCGGAGGTGCGGGCGGCGGCGCGGCTTTATGCCACGGCGGGGAATGGCGCGATCTATTACGGGCTGGGCGTGACCGAGCACAGCCAGGGCTCGACGATGGTGATGGGAATGGCGAACCTGGCGATGGCGACTGGGAATATCGGCCGCGAGGGGGTGGGGGTGAATCCGCTGCGCGGGCAGAACAATGTCCAGGGTGCCTGTGACATGGGGTCGTTCCCGCACGAGTTCTCCGGCTATCGTCATGTCGCCGACGACGCGACCCGGGAAATGTTCGAGGCGATTTGGGGGCGGGCGCTGGATGGGGAGCCGGGGCTGCGCATTCCGAACATGCTGGACGCGGCGCTGGAGGGCGATTTCAAGGGGCTGTATATCCAGGGCGAGGACATCGCGCAGTCCGATCCCGACATCCAGCATGTCACGGCCGCATTGCGGGCGATGGAATGCGTGGTGGTGCAGGACCTTTTCCTGAACGAAACGGCGCAGTATGCGCATGTGTTCCTGCCGGGCGCGTCGTTTTTGGAGAAGGATGGGACGTTCACCAATGCGGAGCGGCGGATCAACCGGGTGCGCCAGGTGATGGCGCCGCTGGCGGGGATGGCGGAGTGGCAGGTGACGTCGGCACTTTCGACCGCGCTGGGGTTCCCGATGCAGTACGATCACCCGGCGGAGATCATGGCGGAGATCGCGCGGCTGACGCCGAGTTTTGCCGATGTCAGCTACGAGAAGCTGGAGCAGCTCGGCTCGGTGCAGTGGCCGTGCAACGCGGCGGCGCCGTTGGGCACGCCGTTGATGCATGTTGATCGCTTCGTGCGCGGTGAGGGTAAGTTTATGATTACCGAGTTCGTGCCGACCGAGGAGCGGACCGGGCCGCGCTATCCGTTGATCCTGACCACCGGGCGCATCCTGTCGCAATACAATGTCGGGCAGCAGACCGGGCGGACGGAAAATGTCGCCTGGCACGGCGAGGATGTGCTGGAGATCCATCCTTTCGATGCCGAGAGCCGGGGCATCCGCGATGGCGACCTGGTGGCGCTGGCGAGCCGGTCGGGCGAGGTGGCGCTGCGGGCGGTGCTGTCGGAGCGGATGCAGCCGGGGGTGGTCTATACGACGTTCCACCATGCCCGCACCGGGGCCAACGTGATCACCACCGAGTTTTCCGATTGGGCGACCAATTGCCCGGAATACAAGGTGACGGCGGTGCAGGTGCGACGGACGAATTCGATCTCGCAATGGCAGGCGACGCACGAGGCCGACGCCGGGCTGTTGCGTCGCGTGGCGCCGGCGGCGGAATAGCGCATGGCGCGGTCGCGCAGCGTTCGCGGCGAAATGCTGGGGCAGGGGGGTGCGGCGCGCATGTTGGAGGTGCCGGTCGAAGTGCCGGTGAACTTCGTCTACGCCACCCTGCCGTATGCGGTGTTGATGGCAACACCTGCGGATTTTGAGGATTTTGCCGTCGGCTTCAGCGTGACGGAAGGCATCGTACGGAACGCGGCGGAGATTCGCGGTATCGCCGTATCGGTGGTGCCGCGCGGGGTGGTGGTGGATATCGATCTGGTGCCCGATGCGTTGCGCGGGCATTTGACGCGGCGGCGGAACATGGCGGGGCGCACCGGCTGCGGGTTGTGCGGCATCGAGAGCCTGGACCAATTGCCTGCGGTGCGGCCGGTGATGGTGGGACCGGCGGTCGGCTGGCCCGCGATCCGGCGGGCGCTGGTGGGGCTGGAGGAGATGCAGCCACTGCATCGAGTCACGCGGGCGGTGCATGCAGCGGCCTGGTGCGCGCCGGACGGGGCGATCCTGCTGGTGCGCGAGGATGTCGGGCGGCACAACGCGCTGGACAAGCTGGTGGGCGGGTGTCTGCGGGCGGGCTATGTGGCCCAGGGCGGGTTCGTGGTGCTGACCAGCCGGTGTTCGTTCGAGATGGTGGAGAAGGCGGCGGCGTTCGGGGCCGCGACGGTCGTGGCGATCTCCGCCCCGACTTCTCTGGCGATCGAGCGGGCCGAGGCGCTGGGGGTTCGGCTGGTGGCGGTGGCGCGGCCGGACGGGGCGATCGGCTTTACCGCGCTGTCCGGCGCTGCCCGGGACGCGGTGGCATGAGCCGCGACGAAGCAGCCAGGCTCGGCCATATGGCCGGGCAGATCGCGGCGTTCTTCCACTATCTGCCGGAGGAAGAGGCGGCGGCGGCGATTGCCGGGCACATCAACCAGTTCTGGTCGCCGAGGATGCGCGCAAGGCTGGTGGGCCAGTCCGGCGTTGACCAACTGCTGGACCCGCTTGTGCGTCGTGCGCTTGGGC
>JANXSA010000264.1 GCA_025352915.1 Rhodospirillales bacterium
TGGCCGCCGGCAGCTTCATCAGCGCGACGGCCCAGGGAAACAGGAAGGCCACTTCCAGGTCGAAGATGATGAACAGGATGGCCACCAGGTAGAACCGCACGTCGAAGCGCCGGCGGGCATCGTCGAACGCTTCGAATCCGCACTCATAAGCACTGAGCTTCTCGGCATAGGGCTTCTGACGCGCCGCCAGCAGCGAACCTCCCACCATGGCCATGGCGATCACCGCGGCGATGCCCATGAACACCAGGATGGGGAAATACTCGACCAGGACCGGAGCCATTCAACCCTACCCTTCCCGCACGGCGCGACAGCCAGCGCTGCCGACACATATCGCAGCGCAGCGCGGCCGGACATTAGCCGCAACGCGCATCCGCTGCCATAGGGCGCGGGACTTGAATTTCAATAATCGGTCCAAAAACAGTAAGGCCAGGGCTTTGTCCTGGACACGCCTGTGCGGGAGCACGATTACGCATGACCTGCGGGAACACGATTACGCATGACCTGCGGGAGCACGATTACGCATGACGGGCGGTGCCGTTGGAACCCCCTACCCAAGACGATGAAGGTCCAGGGGGCTCGGCGCTCTGGCAGGGTGCCGGGGACCAAGTCCCTGACTGCGTATCTTCACTGGCGCGAGTGACGGGGCTCGAACCCGCGACCTCCGGCGTGACAGGCCGGCGCTCTAACCAACTGAGCTACACCCGCAACAGCGAGGCCCGGCGTTTAAGGGGTGGGCGCTGCTTCGTCAAGCGACCCGGTGCTGGAATTCGACCAAATCGTCCAGTCGTTTCATCCCAGCCGGTTCGGATCAGCCGTTCGTCATCATCGGCAATGGGCGGTGACGGGATCGAACCGCCGACCATCTCGGTGTAAACGAGACGCTCTACCGCTGAGCTAACCGCCCGCCAGCCGCAAGGATATCCAACGCGGCGACATCGGACCGAGGAACACCAGACGCCGCCTGGCCTGCCCCGGTCCTGTCCGCCTAAGCCACCGCGTCCTTCAGCCCCTTGCCGGGCTTGAAACGCACCGAGGTCGACTCGGCAATCTCGATGGTCTCGCCAGTGCGCGGATTGCGACCCGTGCTGGCCTTGCGCACGGCCGTGGCAAAGGTGCCAAAGCCGACAAGCCGCACTTCCTCGCCCGCCTTCAGCGCGCCCTCGATGGCCGCCAGCACCGCATCCACGGCCTCGCCGGCCTTGGCCCGGGTAAGGTCAGTCTTGTCAGCCACCGCCGCGATCAGATCGATCTTGTTCACGCCTATCCCCTTGTTTGGCTCAATGTTTATGAGGGCCCCGCGAATCGCGGCCCCCTCCCCACCAGGACACTAAAGACACCCTGCGGCCGCCACAACGTTACGCGTCGCCATCATGGCAGTCATGCCATGCACCCGCATGATCGCAACTGCCAAGCACAACCCGCCCGGGCCGCATCGCCCGGGCGAGTCGATTGCTCCAGCCCGACTCGGCTCAGTGCGGCAGCGACGCGCCCGCCACCGTACCGACAGCCGCGGCGATCGGCGCCTCGGGCGGCTCCACCCACTCGATCGGCTCCGGCTTGCGCACCAGGGCCTGGGCAATCACCTCGTCGACATGGCCGACCGGGATGATCTTGATGCTCTTCTTCACGTTGTCGGGGATGTCAGCCAAGTCCTTCTCGTTGTCCTTCGGGATGAACACCGTGGTGATCCCCGCGCGCAGGGCCGCCAGCAGCTTCTCCTTCAGGCCACCGATCGGCAGCACCCGGCCGCGCAGCGTGATCTCGCCGGTCATGGCGATGTCGCGCCGCACCGCGATGCCGGTCAGGATCGACACGATCGAGGTCGCCATGGCGATCCCCGCACTCGGCCCGTCCTTCGGCGTCGCGCCTTCCGGCACATGGACGTGGATGTCGCGCTTCTCGAAGATCGTCGGCTTGATGCCGAAACTGATCGAGCGGCTGCGCACATAGCTGAGTGCCGCCGACACGCTCTCCTGCATCACGTCGCCCAGCTTGCCGGTGTGCTTGATGTTGCCCTTACCGGGCAGCAGCACGCTCTCGATGGTCAGGATCTCGCCGCCCACCTCGGTCCAGGCCAGGCCTGTCACCGCACCGACCATGTCCTCGGTCTCGGCCTCGCCGTAGCGGAACTTCTTCACGCCCGCATATTTATCCAGGTTCTTGCGGGTGACCGCGACCTTCTTGACCTTGGTGGTGACAATCTCCTTCACCGCCTTGCGCGCCAGGCCCGCCAGCTCGCGCTCCAGGTTCCGCACCCCGGCCTCGCGCGTGTGATAGCGCACCAGGTCGCGCACCACATCATCGGTCACCGACCACTCGCCGGGCTTCAGGCCATGCGCCTCGGCCTGCTTGGTGATCAGGTGCTGGCGCGCGATGCCAACCTTCTCGTCCTCGGTGTAGCCGGCGATGCGGATGATTTCCATGCGGTCCAGCAGCGGCTGCGGCATGCGCAGGCTGTTGGCCGTGGTCACGAACATCACGTCCGACAGGTCGTAATCCACCTCCAGGTAGTGATCGGCAAAAGTCGCGTTCTGCTCGGGGTCCAGCACCTCCAGCAGCGCGCTTGAGGGATCGCCGCGCCAATCAGCGCCGAGCTTGTCGATCTCATCCAACAGGAACAACGGATTAGAGGTCTTGGCCTTCTTCATGCCCTGGATCACCTTGCCGGGCATCGAGCCGATATAGGTCCGCCGGTGGCCGCGGATTTCCGCCTCGTCGCGCACCCCGCCAAGCGACATGCGCACGAAGGTACGACCCGTCGCCCGCGCAATCGACTTGCCCAGCGAGGTCTTGCCAACACCCGGCGGGCCTACCAGGCACAGGATCGGGCCGCGAATCTTCGGGCTGCGCGACTGCACCGCCAGGTATTCGAGGATGCGCTCCTTGACCTTCTCCAGGCCGAAATGGTCAGCGTTGAGGACGCGCTCGGCCTCCAGCACGTCGTTCTTGACCTTGCTCCGCTTCTTCCACGGGATCGACAGGATCCAGTCGAGATAGTTGCGCACCACCGTCGCCTCGGCGCTCATCGGGCTCATGGTGCGCAGCTTCTTCAGCTCGCCCAACGCCTTTTCCCGGGCTTCCTTGGAAAGCTTGGTCTTCTTGATGCGCGCTTCCAGCTCGGCGGTCTCATCCTTGCCGTCCTCGCCGTCGCCCAGCTCCTTCTGGATCGCCTTGAGCTGCTCGTTCAGGTAGTACTCGCGCTGGGTCTTCTCCATCTGCCGCTTGACGCGGTTGCGGATGCGTTTTTCGACTTGAAGCACGCCGATCTCGGATTCCATGTGGCCGAAGACGCGCTCCAGCCGCTCGCCGACTTTCGGCAGTTCCAGCATTTCCTGCTTTTCGGCAACTTTCAGGCTCAGATGGCTGGCGACGGTGTCGGCAAGCTTGCTCGGCTCCTCGATCTGGTTGAGCGAAACCAGCACCTCGGGCGCGATCTTCTTGTTGAGCTTGATGTACTGCTCGAACTGGGTGACGACAGTGCGGCCGAGGGCCTCAAGCTCCTTGGCGTCGCCGTCCGGGTCAACCATCGGCTCGACGCTGGCCTCGAAATAGGCCTCCGTTTCCTTGAAGCTGGTGATCCGGGCCCGCTTGCCGCCCTCCACCAGCACCTTGACCGTGCCGTCGGGCAGCTTCAGCAGCTGCAGGATCGTGGATACCGTGCCGATGCGATAGATGTCATCAGCCGACGGATCGTCCTGAGCGGCGTTCTTCTGGGCAACCAGCAATATCTGCTTGTCATCCTTCATCACCGCTTCCAGCGCACGAACCGACTTCTCGCGGCCGACAAACAGCGGCACAATCATGTGCGGAAAGACGACGATGTCGCGTAGCGGCAACACCGGCAGGGTCTGGGTCGTCGGAGCGTGTGGTGCGTCGGTCATCGGGTACTCCCTGCACACCAATACGGCGCGCGGCATGGGGAGCGATATGGG
>JANXSA010000270.1 GCA_025352915.1 Rhodospirillales bacterium
GAAGTCCGCCACCGACGACCGCCTCGCCCCGCCCCTCGTCTCAAAAGCCCGAATCTGACCCCCACCCCACCCACAACTATTTCATTACGATATCGAAATAAATACCACAAGCAAAACCCCCGATGCCCAAGCACCGGCGGAGCCCGCCCGCCTCAGCCCTTCAACCGCCGCGTCCAATCCACCAGCTTGACCAGCATGCTCACCACAAACGCCCGCGTCGCCTCGTCGGTGATATTCGCCTCGGCATCAAACCGCTGCGGCGAATTGCCGATCGCCACCACCGGCTGCACCAGCACATAGCTGTTCAGATTGCCCAGAATCTGCCGCAAATGCGCCTGCCCGCGGATCGTCCCGGTCGCCCCCGGACTGGTGCCAAAAATCGCCACCGGCTTGGCGTCCAGCACCTGGTTCGGCGGCCGGCTCGCCCAGTCGATCGCGTTCTTCAACACCCCGGAAACCGAGGCATTATATTCCGGAGAAGCAATCAACACCGCATCCGCCGCCGCCACCTTCGCCCGAAACGCCGCCACGCTGGCCGGCATCCCCGCCGCCTCGACATCCCCGTCATAGAACGGCAGGTCACGAATTTCGCAAATCTCGATCACCATCCCCGCCGGCGCCAGCTTCTGCGCCGCCTTCAACGCAATCGTGTTCCAACTCGCCTGGCGCAAGCTGCCGGAAATCCCCAGCACGCGGATGGTATCGGTCATGATGGCCCCTCGGTTTGCTCGTGCCCCGATTTGGCCACCCCCGCCGCAGAAGTCAATTCAGCCTTCCAACAGATCAGCCAACGCCACCACCCGCGTCGCGGCAAAAAGATCCGCCGGCCGAACCCGCTCATCCGCCCGATGCGCATTGGCCTCCTCGATCACGACGTCGCCGTGGGCGTTCAGCGCGACGGTCGGGCCAGGACCGTAGCGGTGGCGGATGATGAGGTTGGTGGGCATGGGGGTCCTCAGGCCAGGGCGCGGGCAGCACCGTCGAGCGCTGCCGCGAGGTCGTCGATGATGGCGAGGTCGGCGGTCAGCACGGGCAAGAATTTGACCACGTGCGGGACGGTGGTGGAGGTGGAGTGCATCAACACGCCGCGGTCGAACAGCAGCTTGCCGAGACGGGGGGCGTGATCGGGTTGGACCAGACCGATGGTGGCGATGCCGCCCTGGATGGTCGTGGGGGTGAAGACACCCTGATGGCGGCGGCAGAGTTCGGCGAAGCGGTCGCGGGTGCGAGCTTCGATTTCGTGGATGTGGGCGATGGTGGCGGGGCGCTGGACGATCTCCAGCACCCTGAGTGCCACGGTGGCGGCGATCTCGTTGCCGGCGAGGGAATTCGCAAAACCGTATTCGTGGCTGTTGATGCAGGCCTCGTGGATTTCACCGGTCATCAGCAGGGCGCCGACCGGGTAGAGGCCGCCGGAGAGGCCTTTGCCGGAGACCAGCATGTCGGGGGCGACGCCGGAGTGCTCGGCCATCCACATCCGGCCGGAGCGGCCGAGGCCGGTGCGGGTTTCGTCGAGGATCAGTTTGGCGCCGCGTTGGCGGCAGAGGGCGGCGAGGGCGGGGAGGAAGTCCGGCGGTGGCATCTGCCAGGATTCGTAGTCGAAGGATTCGAGGATGACGGCGGCGGTGGTGTCGTCGATCAGGGTAGTGATTTCGGCAAGGTTTCCGAAATGGTGGAAGAAGCGGACGTTGGTGCGGGGGATGGCGTAGTGGCTGGCGATGCCTTCGCCTTCGCTGCCGGTGGCTTCTGCGGCGACGCCGAGATGGCCGTGGTAGCCGTGGCGGTTGGCGACGATGCCGCGGCGGCCGGTGGTGCGGAAGGCGCAGAGCAAAGCGAGGTCGTTGGCCTGGGAGGCGCAGAGGGTAACGACGCTTCGGTTGAGCGACGGGTGGGGGGCGCCGGCGGCGAGGGCGTCGTGCAGGGCGAGGAGGGGGGCGTTCGGCATGGTCCAGATGCCGCCGTCGTAGCCGGCGTCGAGGGCGCGGCGGAGGGCTTCGAGGAGTTCGGGGTTGCGGTGGCCGAGGCTGTGGACGCCGCCGGTGGTGGCGCAGTCGATCAGGCGGTGGGTGTTTTCGAGGTTCCAGATGTATGCGCCGTCGCGGCGGCCG
>JANXSA010000294.1 GCA_025352915.1 Rhodospirillales bacterium
GTGCAGTTCAACCCGCCCTGGGGGAGTTGCGCCGGCGCGCCGGTGAAGTCGAGCGTGATCGCGTCGTCCTTGACGGTGACCTTCAGCGGGTAGCGCAGCTGGGTGCCGAGCGGGTTGTTCCAGGCCTCGCTGCGGTATTCACCGTCCGGCAGGGCGCGGATTGCCGCGCGCATCGCCGCCTCCGAGCGGTCCTGGACGACGGCGGCCAGCGCCCTGAGATCGTGCATGCCGTAGTCGTCCATGAAGGATACCAGGCGCTCGGCGCCGAGCTGGTTGGCGGCGACGAAGGAGAAAATGTCACCGAGCACCTCCTGGTTCTTGCGCACGTTCTCGGCGATCAGGTCGATCAGGTCCTGGTTCGCCACGCCGGCGCGATACAAATACATCGGCGGGATCTGCAGGCCTTCCTCGTAGATCTCGCGCGCCCGCAGGCTGTCCTTGGTGCCGCCGATATCACCGACATGGCCGACGGTGGCGGTGAGTGCGACCAGTCGGCCGGAATGGAACACCGGGGTGACGACAGCGATGTCGAACAGATGACCGGCGCATAGCCAGGGATCGTTGGTGATCAGCACGTCGCCGGGCCGCAGCGTGTCGGGCGGGTATTTCTTCAGCAGCGCCTTGACCGCGATCGGCACGGTGAGGTTGAACACCGGCATGGCGCGCGGCGAATGCGCGAGGCTTTCGCCATCGGGGTCCAGCAGGTCGCAGGCGAAGTCTTGCGCTTCCGAGACGATCAGCGAGAAGGCGGTGCGCACGATGGTGTGCCACATCTCCTCCACCACCGTGACCAGCCGGGCCCACATGATCTCCAGCGAGACCGGGTCGGACTCGATCAGTGCGCGCGCCTCGGCCATCGGTGTGGTTGGGGTGATGCGGGCAGCGGCCTGGGCGGGCAGGGCGATGGCGATGCGCAGCGTGCCGGTGGCATCGACGGTCAGGCGATCGCCCGGCGCAATCACCGTGGTGGCCTCGCGCTCCTCGATGATCGCGGGACCGGCGATCACGCTCCCGGACACCAGGGCGTAGCGGTCATAGACCGGCGTTTCGATGAAGCCATCGCCGAACCACGCGGCCCGGCTGCCCTTGCGCGCAGTCCCGCTTGCCACGCCGTCCGCCTGGGCCAGCGACAGCGCGGGCACCGGCCCGCTGGCGCGCACCCGTACCGAGACGATCTGCACCGCCGCGCCGTCATAGACCGCAGTGTAGCGTGCCTCGTACGCGCGACGAAACGCGGCCACGATCGTCGGCATTGCGCCGTCGTCGATCGGGCCGTCGGGCAGCGGCACCGAGATTTCGTGCAACTGGCCGAACAGCCGCATGTCGGCAGTACGCTCCACCACCACATCGCCAGCGGCGATACCAGCGCCGGTGATCTGGTTGCGCGTATCGGCCTCCAGCGTGCGCAACACGGTATCGATGGCGGCCGCCGCGCCGGCACGGTCCAGCGGCACCGGGTGGCTGCGCACCTGCTCGAAAGACAGCGGCGCTGCCAGGAACCCCAAGGCGGATGCCGCCCCCGAGGCCGGCGGGATCAGCACCTCCTGGACCCCGAGCGCGCGCGCCACGCCCGCCGCATGCGCAGGGCCCGCGCCGCCAAAGCCGACCATGGCGTAGCGCCGGGGATCGCGCCCCTTCTCAACGATATGGATGCGCGCCGCGGCGGCCATGCTTTCGGTTACCACGCGATGGATACCCCAGGCGGCTTCGACCGCCGACAGGCCGAGCCTGGCGCCGAGCGATGCCAGGGCGCGCTCGGCGGCGTCCCGGTCGAGCGCCATGCGCCCGCCGAGAAAGAAGCCGGTATCGTAGTATCCGAGCAGCAGATTGGCGTCGGTCACTGTGGCCGCGGTACCGCCGCGGCCGTAACACGCCGGGCCGGGATCGGCACCGGCGGAAAGCGGCCCCACTTTCAACAGCCCAACCTCGTCGACCTCGGCGATCGAGCCGCCGCCGGCGCCGATCTCGATCATGTCGATCACCGGCGCCTTGATCGGCAGGCCCGAGCCCTTCTTGAAGCGGTGCACGCGGGCGGCTTCCATCTCGGCCGCCGTCGCTGCTCTTCCATCCTCGATCAGGCAGGCCTTCGCCGTCGTGCCGCCCATGTCGAAGCTGATGACATCGGCCTTGCCAGCCGCCTGGCCGAAAAACGCAGTCGCCAACCCGCCGCCGGCCGGGCCAGATTCCAGCAGCCGGATCGGGAATTTTCGTGCCGTTTCCGGCGATACCAGGCCACCCGCCGAGTGCATCAGGTACAACGCGCCGCGAAAGCCACGGCCCCAAAGCTCCTGTTCCAGCCGCCGGACATAGCGGTCCATCAGCGGCTGCACGAAGGCGTTGGCGCATGTCGTCGTCAGTCGCTGATACTCCCACAACTCCGCGACCACATCGGACGACAGCGACACGGAAAGCTCCGGGAACAACGCCCGGATCGCCGCACCCGCCGCGCGCTCATGCGCCGGGTTGCGGTAGGAATGCAGAAAACCGACGGCGATCGCCTCGCAACCATCGGTGACCAGTTGCCGCGCCGCCGTCCGCACGCCATCCAGGTCGATCGGCACCACGGTATTGCCGTCACGATCCAGCCGCTCGGCCACCTCCAGCCGGCGCCGGCGCGGCACCAGCGGGGCCGGATATTGCAGGAACAGGTCGTAGATGTCGTAGCGCTGTTCGGTGCCCATCTCCAGCAGGTCGCGAAAGCCCTGGGTGGTGATCAGCCCCAGCTTCGCACCCCGGCGTTCGATCAGCGCGTTGGTCACCAGCGTGGTGCCGTGCACGATCTCGCCGACCTCGGCCAGCGTCAGCCCCGCTGCCGCGACGATGGTGTCCAGCCCTTCCAGCGCCCCCACCGAAGGGTCATCCGGTGTTGTCAGGCACTTGTGCAGCCGGATTTCCTGGCGCGCGGTGTCCAGCAGAATGAAATCGGTAAAGGTGCCGCCGATATCAAAGCCAATGCGCCAGCGCATGCCGAGGACTCCGAACCACCCGCAACCCTAACCTCGCCGGTTGCAGCCGGTCCATCCGCGCGCAAAGGGATAAAAGTTTTTTGGTTCTTTTTTTCAAAAAAGAACAAGCGCTTCTTTTTGAAAAAGAAGCAAAAACTTTTATCCACTACGCCCCGGCTAGCGCCCAGCGCTTTGATCTGGGAACATCGTGGCGGCAACAGGGGATGCAGCCATGGACATGAAACTTGCCGGCCGCGTGGCGCTGGTCACTGGCGCCAGCCGGGGTATAGGCTTGGCCACTGCCGTCTGCTTTGCCGAGGAGGGATGTCACCTGGTGCTGTCCGCGCGCAGCCCGGCCGATCTCGACGCCGCGCGCGGCAAACTCTCCAAGGCGGCTTCGGTCACCACCGTGGTCGCCGACGTCACCGAGCCTGCGCAGGCGGAGGCGCTGGTGGCCGAGGCGGTGCGCGTTCATGGCGGCATCGACATCCTGGTCAACAATGTCGGCGGTGGCGGTGGCGGGCGGCGCATTGCCGATAGCACCGATGACGAATGGCGCCGCACGCTGGAGATCAACGTCATCCAGACCCTGCGCATGATGCGCCTGGCCACGCCGCACATGGCCGGGCGGCCAGGGGCGGCGATCGTCAATATTGCCTCGATCTCCGGCTGGACGCCGCAGCTTTCCAGCAGCGGCCAGTATGGTGCTGCCAAGGCGGCGCTGATCTTTAATACCGAGATCTGGGCGCTCGACCTGAACAATCATGGCATCCGGGTGAACACCGTCTCGCCCGGTTCGATCCTGATCGCCGGCAATGGCTGGGACCGCTACCGGCAGACCGAGCCCACCGGCTATGCCGCCTATGTCGAGCATGGCTTCCCGATGGGCCGGCTGGGCACCGGCGAGGAGGTGGCCGATGTCGTCGTCTTCCTGGCCTCGCCGCGCGCGCACTGGATTAACGGGCGCAACGTGCCGGTCGACGGGCTGGAGCAGCCCTTCCCGGCACCCGGCCGCCGCGGCTGGTAGATGTCGTCATCGTGCTTGTTGCGGTCCAGGCCGGGGCGCTATGGTCGCCGCCATTAGAACATGCGGGAGTGGACCGCCATTTCAGCTCGGCGTTGGCCGACCGACGGCCGCCCTGACGATCCGGACGATGGCGCCAGCGCGCTCTATGCGCCGGATCCAACCGCGCCGCCCGACTTCACCTTAACCGCCACCAGCGACGACCCTGCCTTCACCGGCGGCAGGCTCTGGGGCATGTACGGCGACGCCAGCACGCCCACCAACCTCTATGGCAGCCAGGCGGCCGAGGCCTGGGCCACCGGCGCCACTGGCTCCACCAGCGTCGTGATCGGAATCGTCGATACCGGCATCGACTACGCCCATATCGACCTCTATCTGAACATCTGGCTGAACCAGGCTGAAATTCCCTCGGCCTTCCGCAGCGCCCTGGTCGACAGCAACGGTGATGCGCTGATCACCTTCTGGGACCTGAACCAGGTGGCGAATGCCGGCTATGTCTCGGACGTCAACGTCAATGGTCGGATCGATGCCGGCGACCTGCTGGGCGACGTGCGCTGGGAAGACGGTGTCGACGATGACTCCAATGGGTTTTTCGATGACCTGATCGGCTGGGATTTCGTCAACGACGACAACGATCCCTATGATGACAACAGCCACGGCACCCATGTTGCCGGCACCATCGGCGCCCAGGGCGGCAATGCCACGGGCGTGGTTGGCGTGGCCTGGAGCGTGCAATTGCTTGCCGTGAAGACGTTCAACGCGGGCGCCAGCGGCACCCCGGAGAACGCGGCATTCGGCATCAACTATATCACCGCCGCGAGCATCGCCGCGACGGGCGAGCGGTTTGCCGCCATTAACATGTCGTTCGGCGGCACCAACAGCAACGCCGCCCTGACCGCTTCGGTCGAAGGTGCTGCCAGCGCGGGGATCCTGTCGGTGGCCGCCGCCGGCAATAACGCGCGCGACATCGGCATCACACCGTTCAACCCCGCCGTCATCGATACCACCGCCGCCGCCGGCTACGACGCCGTCATCGCGGTCGCTTCGCTGGACAGCGACGGCGCGCTATCGTCGTTCTCGAATTACGGCGCGGCCAAGGTCGATCTCGCGGCTCCCGGCGGGACGATCCACTCCACCCTTCCCGGCGATGCCTATGGTGACAAGAGCGGCACCTCGATGGCGGCCCCGCATGTCACCGGCGCCATCGCGCTATTCGCCGCCGAGAACCCGACCGCCACGGCGGCGCAAATTCGTGCCGCCGTGCTGGGCTCGGCAGTCGCCACCCCCTCGCTGGCCGGCAAGACCGCGACCGGCGGGCGGCTGAATGTCGCGGCGATGCTGGCCAATTTCAGCGTGCCGTGCTTCGCCGCCGGCACCCGCATCCTGGCCCGCCGTGGCGAAGTGGCGGTCGAGGATCTGGTGCCGGGCGAGGAGGTGGTGTGCTGCTGGGCGGCGGCCTGGCCCGCATCACCTGGATCGGCCAACGCAGCGTGGCGTGCAATGCCATGGAGCACCCCGCCGATGCCTGGCCGCTGCGGCTGCGCGCCGATGCCTTCGGGCCGGGTCAGCCGCACACCGACCTGTTCCTGTCACCCGATCACGCCGTATATGCGGATGGCGGGCTGGTCCCCATCCGCTACCTGGAGAACGGCAGCACGGTGGCGCGCATGCCGGTCGACAGCGTGACCTATTTCCATGTCGAGCTGCTGCGCCACAATGTTCTGGTGGCCCAGGGCCTGGCCGCCGAATCGTATCTCGACACCGGCAATCGCGGCGACTTCACGGCCCAGGGCCATGCCGCCTCGCATCTCGTGGCACGGCAGCACGCGGCCCTGGTGGTCTGGCGGCGCCGCGCCTGTGCGCCGCTGCACACCACCGGCCCCGTGGTGGACCGGCTGCGTGCCCGCCTCGCCACCCGCGCCGCAATGCTCGGTCATGCTCAGGTGATCGCGTGCAGTGTCGCCCTGCATACCGGCGACCATGCATGGCCCGGCCGCGCCGACCGCGAGGCGCTGCACTTCACCCTGCCCGGTGCCAGCGACAGCGCCCGGCTGGTTTCACCGGCCTTCGTGCCGGCCATCATCGTGCCGGGGCTGGAGGACCAGCGCTGCCTCGGCGTGCCGGTGGCGCGACTGATTGCCGATGGCCACGCCCTGCCGCTCGATCATCCGCTGTTGCGCCAGGGCTGGCACGCGCCGGAACCGGGGCTGCGCTGGACCGCGGGCGCCGCCACGCTGCCGCGGCTCCGATCGCTGACCGTTGTCCTGGCGCCCATCATGCTCCCCGATGGCGCGCACGCCGAGGCGAACACCAAGGCCGGTTGAACGCGGCTTGGCCGAACGATCTCGCATGCGCGCCGATGGGATCAGCGAAAGGCGGCGCCGGCCGGGCAGCCAAGGGCGCGGAACACCATCGCCGCCGGGCAGAACCCGGTGAACGCGGCCTGGAGCATGTTCAGGCCGGCGAAGGCGGTGACCAGCAGGAACCACGGGCTGATGAACCAGCCGAGCGCCAGGCTGGCCAGGATGACAATGCCGGCAAAGGCAAAGACGGCGCGATCGATGGACATTGGAGTTCTCCGTTATGGGTCAGGAAGGCAAATGCTGGCGGGTCCAGCGGACGATCTGTTCGGCGGGCATGGCGCCACTGGTCTGGGCGACAACCTGGCCACGGTGCATCAGGAACAGCGCCGGAATACCGCGCACGCCGAGGCGGGCCGTGACCTGCGGCGCCTCGTCCGCATTGAGCTTCAGCAGCCGCACATCGGGTTCCAGCAGTGCCGCCGCACGGGCGAATTGCGGCGCCATGCTGCGGCAGGGACCGCACCAGGGCGCCCAGATATCGACCAGCACCGGGATGTCGTTGGTCTGCGCGTGACGGTCGAAGCCGCGTTCGTCAACGGCATGTGGTTCGCCGTCGAACAGCACCGCCTTGCAGCCGCCGCACTTGGCCTGGGCCAGCGGCCGATCCATGGCGACGCGGTTGGTGGCGCCGCAATGCGGGCAGACGATATGGCGCGGCGTCGTCACGTCGGCTCCTTGAGTTTTTCGATGTTGAGCTGGCGCATCAGGAAACACTTCTCAAAACCGACCTTGGCGAGATGGACCCCACCGCCCTTTGGCCAACCAACTCGTAGGCCATCACTGTCCCACCGAGACCCGCCCCGAGCACCACGATTTCGGCCATCTCCGCCTCCTGATCGGTTCATTCGCCAGAACGGACAGGCGAAGAATTCTGCTTCGCTGCCAGCCGGCCGGCTTTGCACCACCTGCGCCGGGGTCATGCTTTGGTTGACTTAATATGCGAAATTTCGTATTTACGCAACTATGAATATTAATCAGGCCCTGGCCGCCATTCTGGTTCTCGGCGTCATGCCCGCCGGCGCTGCCGATTTCACCGTCGCACGGACCGCGCTCGCCGACGAAAAGGCGGTGTTCGCGACGGTGGAGAGCGAGGACGTGGTGCCAGCGCGCGCCCGCATCGGCGGCACTGTCGGATTGCTGTCGGTCAAGGCTGGCGACCAGGTCGCGCCGGGCCAGGTGCTGGCGGTGGTGGCTGACGACAAGCTGCTGCTGCAGATCGCCTCGATCGACGCACAGATCGCAGGGCTGCATTCCAGCCTGGTCCAGGCGCAGGCTGACCTGGTGCGGTCCGAGACGCTGTTCCGCCAGGGCTCCGGACCGCGCGTGACGATGGACCAGGCGCGCACCGCCGTGGAAGTTGCCACTGCCACGCTCAAGGCCCGCGCCGCCGAGCGGGCGGTGATCGGCCAGCAGGTGACCGAGGGCCAGGTGCTGGCGCCGGTTGGCGGGCGGGTGCTGGCGGTGCCGATGACCAATGGCTCCGTCGCGCTGGCCGGCGATGCGTTGGCCAGCATCGCGGCGCAGAACTACGTGCTGCGGCTGCGCGTGCCCGAGCGCCATGCCGGCTTCGTCCGCCCGGGCGACCGCGTCCGGCTCGACACCGAGGGCCGCGGCACGACGGCACCCGCTTTCGGCACCATCAGCCGCGTCTACCCGCGCATCGAGGAAGGCCGCGTGGTCGCCGACGCCAGCATGGGCGGGCTTGATGCGTTTTTCGTCGGCCAGCGGGTGACAGTGTGGATCGGCGCCGGCCAGCGGCCCGGCATCGTCATCCCCGCCGCCATGATCCGTACCCGCTTCGGCCTGGACTATGCACTGGCGCGACGCGGGGCACAGGTGGTGGAAACCCCGATCCAGCGCGGCCGGCCAACCCCCTCGCCGGCGATGCCCGACGGGGTCGAGATCCTGTCGGGCCTGTCACCCGCCGACGTGCTGGTGCAGCCATGAGCGGCCCAGAGCCCGATCTCGGCCTGTCCGGCCGGCTGACCGCCGCCACCATCCGTTCGCCGCTGACGCCGCTGTTCCTGATCAGCGCGCTGATCGCCGGGCTGATCGCGCTGATGGTGATCCCGCGCGAGGAGGAGCCACAGATCAGCGTGCCGATGGTCGACATCCTGATCGCCGCCGACGGGCTGCGCGCGGCCGACGCGGTGGAGCTGGTGACCAAGCCGCTGGAAACCATCGTCAAGGCAATACCCGCCGTCGAGCACGTCTACAGCCAGACCCAGGACGACCGGGTGATGGTCACCGCGCGCTTTCGTGTCGGCACCAGCGAGGATGACGCGGTGCTGCGCGTGCATGACCGCATCCGCGCCAACATCCAGCGCATCCCGCCTGGGATCCTCGAGCCCCTGATTGTCGGCCGCGGCATCAACGATGTCGCCACCGTCGTTTTGACCCTGTCGCCCAGCCCCGCGACCGCCGAGGGCTGGACCGACCGAAGGCTGTTCGAACTCGCCGGCAAGCTCCAGGTCGAGCTGACCAAAGTCGAAAATATCGGCACCAGCTACATCGTCGGCACCAGCGCCGAGCAGATCCGCGTCGAGCCCGACCCGGAGCGGCTGGCGCGCTATGGCGTCACGCTGCAACAGTTGATCGCCAAGGTCGGCCAGGCCAACCGCTCCTTCGTCGCCGGCAGCGTGCGCGACGGGGCCGCCAGCCGGGTGGTGGTGGCCGGACAGACGCTGCTCGGCGTGCCGGATATCGGCCTGTTGCTGATCGCCACGCGCGACGGAAGGCCGGTCTATGTCCGCGATGTCGCCGAGGTGCGCGTGGGTGCGGCGGCCGAGGAGGCGCGGGTGTGGAATCTGGTGCCCGGACCGGGTGGATTGCAACGTGTGCCGGCGGCGAGCCTGGCGCTGGCCAAGCGCGCCGGCGCCAATGCCGTGGTGGTGTCCCAGGCCATCCTGGCCCGGGTCGAGGCGCTGAAGGGCAGCCTGATCCCGCCGGGCATCGAGGTCACGGTGACGCGCGACTACGGCGCCACGGCCAATGACAAGGCCGATGAGCTGCTGTTTCATCTCGGCCTGGCGACCATCTCGATCGTGCTGCTGATCGCGATCGCGATCGGCTGGCGCGAGGCGCTGGTGACCCTGGTGGTGATCCCGACCACCATCCTGCTGACCATGCTGGCGGCACAGCTGATGGGCTACACCATCAACCGGGTCAGCTTGTTCGCGCTGATCTTCTCCATCGGCATCCTGGTCGACGATGCCATCGTGGTGGTGGAGAACATCGCCCGGCACTGGGGGATGGACGATGACCGCAACCGCATGCAGGCGGCGGTGGACGCCGTTGCCGAGGTCGGCAATCCGACCGTGGTGGCCACGCTGACGGTGGTGGCGGCATTGCTGCCGATGCTGTTCGTCTCCGGTCTGATGGGCCCCTACATGGCGCCGATCCCGGCCAATGCCTCGGCGGCGATGTTGTTCTCGTTCGTGGTGGCGATGATGGTCGCGCCCTGGCTGATGCTGAAGCTGGCGCCGCGCACGACCGGCGGGGGACATGGCGGCCATCAAGACGAGGGCTGGATGGGCCGGGCCTATCGTCGCGTTGCCGCCCCCATCCTGGCCAGCCGAGCCCGCGCCTGGATCTTCCTGCTGACCGTCGGCATTGCCACCATGGCGGTCACAGTCGCCTTCTACACCCGCGACGTCACCGTGAAGCTGCTGCCGTTCGACAACAAATCCGAGTTGCAGGTGGTGCTGAACCTGCCCGAAGGCGCCACGCTGGAGGACACCGAGCGCCACCTGTTCGCCGCCGCCGCCATCGCCGGCGCGCTGCCGGAAGCGGTCTCGATCCAGGCCCATGCCGGCACCGCCGCCCCGTTCAACTTCAACGGCCTGGTGCGCCACGCCTATCTGCGCCGCGCGCCGGAACTGGGCGACCTCCAGATCAATCTCTCGCCCAAGGCGGAGCGCCGCCGCAGCAGCCATGCCGTGGCGCTCGATCTGCGCCGCAAGCTGGCCACCCTGGCGCTGCCGGAGGGCAGCACGCTGCAAGTGGTGGAGGTGCCGCCGGGCCCGCCGGTGCTCGCCACCCTGCTGGCGGAAATCTACGGGCCGGACATCGCCACCCGCCGCGCCGTCGCCGAGGAGGTCAAGAAGCTGTTCCGCACCGTGCCGTACGTGGTCGATATCGGCGACAGCTATGGCAAGCCGCGCCCGCGCCTGCGCCTGTCGATCGACCAGGAGCAGGTGGAGCATTTCGGCGTCGAGCAGGCCGACGTCTACGACACCATCCGCGCGCTGTTCAGCCAGCTCCGCGTCGGCACCTCGCATCGCGGCGAGGAACGCAGCCCGATCGACATCGTCGTCGGCCTGCCGAAATCCGACCTGGCGTGGAACGAGCGCCTCGCCGCCACCCCGGTCGCCGCCAACACCCAGCCGGGCAGCCGCACCGTGGTGGAACTCGGCCAGGTGGTACGCGCCACCATGGAAGACGGCTCGCCCGCCCTGTTCCGCCGCGACGGCTACTTCGCCGACCTGGTCACCGCCGAGCTGGCCGGCGATTTCGAGGCGCCGATCTATGCGATCCTCGACATCAACCGGGTGATCGACGCACATGACTGGGGCGCTTTGCCGAAGCCGCTGGTGAGCTGGCGCGGCCAGCCGGCCGACGAGACGCGCCCGACGCTGCTGTGGGATGGCGAATGGGAAATCACCTTCGTCACCTTCCGCGACATGGGGGCGGCATTCGGCGTGGCGATCCTGGCGATCTATATCCTGGTGGTCGGTCAGTTCCGCAGCTTCCGCCTGCCGCTGGTGATCCTCACCCCGATCCCGCTGACCCTGATCGGCATCGTCCTCGGCCATTGGATGCTCGGCGCCGCCTTCACCGCCACCTCGATGATCGGCTTTATCGCCCTGGCCGGCATCATCGTGCGCAACTCGATCCTGTTGGTCGACTTCATCCGCCACGGCGCGGTCGCCGGCGCCACATTGCGCGCCACCCTGCTCGATGCCGGCGCGATCCGCTTCAAGCCGATCCTGCTGACCGCGCTGGCGGCGATGATCGGTGCGGCGACCATCCTGTCCGATCCGATCTTCCAGGGCCTGGCGATCTCGCTGCTGTTCGGCCTCGCCTCCTCGACCCTGCTGACGGTGCTGGTCATTCCGGCAATCTATGTGGTGATGCGCGATGCCGATGCCGTCACCTGATCGCGCGACGGATGGCCATACCGGCGGCGTTGTGGGACAACGCGGC
Source organism: Rhodospirillales bacterium (assembly GCA_025352915.1). Classification (GTDB taxonomy): domain Bacteria; phylum Pseudomonadota; class Alphaproteobacteria; order Acetobacterales; family Acetobacteraceae; genus CAMDGX01. The sequence goes on from JANXSA010000294.1 coordinate 11,538, forward strand.
AACACCTTCGAAAACCGGGGAACGCCACGCCATGCCCGAAGCCACCCTCTATGAGGTCGCCCATGGCGCTGCCTGGATCACCCTGAACCGCCCGGAAAACCGCAACGCCCTGTCGGCCGCGCTGGTCACTGAGCTTGACGCCCATTTGACCGCGGCGAATGCCGACCCCGCCGTGCGCTGCATCGTCATCACCGGCGCCGACCCCGCTTTCTGCGCCGGCGCCGACCTCAAGAGCCCGCCCGGTCAATCCCCCCTGGGCGACATGCGCGCCGTCACCTTCCCGGACGTGCTGCAACACATCATGGACAGCGACAAGCCGGTGATCGCCGCCGTCAACGGTGCCGCCTATGCCGGCGGCCTGGGCATCGTCGGCGCCGCCGATATCGTCATCATGGCGCAAGACGCCCCCTGCGCCTTCTCCGAAGTGCGCATCGGTGTCATCCCCGCCATCATTGCGGTCACCTGCCTGCCCAAGCTCGGCCCGCACCACGCCATGCGGCTGTTCCTCACCGGCGAGCGTTTTTCCGGCGTCCAGGCGGTCGGGCTCGGCCTCGCCCACCGCGCGGTGCCGCGGGAGCAACTGCGCGCCGCCGTCGAAGCCGAAATCGCCACCAACGCGCTCGGCGGCCCGCTCGCCTTGGTCGCAGCCAAGAAGCTGGTCCGGCAGGTGGGCGCCGTGTCCGCCGAAAACGTCTTCGCCGAGATGGCCCGGCTCAGCGCCAGCATGTTCGTCTCGCCCGAGGGCCAGGAGGGCATGGCGGCATTCCGCGAAAAGCGGGCGCCCGCCTGGGTCCGCATGGAGGATCAGCCGTGACCACGCCAGAATTCTTCCGCGCTGAAATATCGGCCTGGCTGCGCGAAAACCGCCCGCCAGAGCCCGATATTCTGCTGCCGGAATCCTTCATGGAGGTCGGCACCGACCAGCAATTCGACTACCTGCGCGCCTGGCAACGAAAGGTCTACGAAGCCGGCTATCTCGGCATGGCCTGGCCGGCCGCTTACGGCGGCGGCGGCCAGCCACAGGCGATGCAGGACATCGTCAACGCCGAGATGGCACGCCAGAAAGTGCCGTTCCTGCCCAACACCATCGGCCTGAACTGGGCCGGACCGCTGATCCTGGCGATCGGCACCGAGGCGGAGAAGCAGCGCTACATCCGCGGTATCCTCAACGCCGAGGACATCTGGTGCCAGGGCTTCTCCGAACCCGACCAGGGCAGCGACCTCGCCAACACCCAGACCCGCGCCACGCGCGACGGCGACCACTACATCCTGAACGGCTCGAAAATCTGGACCAGCCTGGGCAGCTACGCGAAGTACATGATCCTGCTCGCCCGCACCAACCCGGAAGAAAAACGCTACGGCGGCCTCTCCTACTTCCTGGTGCCGATGCAGACGCCGGGGATCGAGACCCAACCGATCCGCAAGCTGACCGGCGAATACGGCTTCACCCAGACCTTCTTCCGCGACGCCCGCATCCCGGTCGATTGCCTGATGGGCCGCGAGGGCGAAGGCTGGAAGATCGCCATGATGACCCTGACCTTCGAACGCGGCGCCGCCGGCGGCCAGGCCGGTGGCGTGTCGCGCGTGGCCCTCGGCGTCGGCGACGCGGTCGAGCTCGCCCGCACCGCCCGGCGCGACGGCCACCCGGCGCTGGAAGACCCGATGATCCGCGACCAGCTGGTCCGCTTCATGATCGAGGACCAGGGCGACCGGCTCTGCGCCGCGCGCGGAAAAATCCCCGCTTTGTGCAGCGAGCGCCCGCTGGCCATCCCGCTCTCGCAGAAACTCCGCACCAGCGAACACCGCCGCCGCATGCTGCAATTCGCGCTGTCGCTCCAGGGCGCCAACGCCGCCCGCTGGGTCGGCGACGCCAATGCCTTCGACGGCGGCAAATGGCAGCGCGCCTATTTCAATTCTTTCTCCAGCACCATCGGCGGCGGCACCAGCCAAATCCAGGCCAACATCGTCGGCGAGCGCGTGCTCGGGCTGCCGAAGGATTGAGACCCATGGGAGCAATGAACACCGATATCGCCTTCACCGACGAACAGGCGATGCTGCTCGAAACCGCCACGGCGTTCTGCCGCGACAAGTCGCCGATCCGCGCCGTGCGCACCCTGC
>JANXSA010000460.1 GCA_025352915.1 Rhodospirillales bacterium
CCGGGTGGTGCCGCTGCACGAGGCCGCGAACATCCCCAGGCACGCCGCGGCCAACAGCGCCCACGGCATCGGCGGCGTGCCGGGCAGCACGACCGGATCGGCATTCGATTGCAATGACATGAAGCGAGCCTAGCTTGCCGACCGCCAAGCGGCGAGCGCGCCTAGGTCAGGGCTGTCCCCATCATCATCGTCCCCTGCGCCGGACCATCGATCAATGCCAGCACTTCGGCCGCCGCCGCCTCGGACGGCAGCTTCCCCTCCGGCGCCAGCCCGGCGGCGATGTCACGAAACGCCATGCGCTGCGCCGCCGCCTCGGCCGGATCGCTCAACAGCCGGGCCAGCGCCGCTGCCAATAGCGGCGGCGTACACCGCCCCTGGATCATCTCCGGCACCACCTCCCGCCCGGCCAGCAAATTAACCAGCGCCGCGAACTTCACCTTCACCAGCCGCCGGGCGATCAGCGCGGTGATCGGGTTGACCCGATACGCCACCACCATCGGCACGCCGGCCAACGCCAGCTCCAGTGTGGATGTGCCAGACTTCACCAGCGCCACCGCAGCGGCGGCAAAGGCATCGTGCTTATCCCCGGTCTCGCTCACCAGGATCGGCCGCACCGGCCACGATGCCGTAGCGGCGCGTACTGTTTCGGCCACCGAATGCGCCACTGGTACCACCGGTACCAGCCCGGGTACGCGCAGCGCCAGCCGTTGCAGTGTCTCCTCGAAGATCGGCAGTAGTCGAAAAACCTCGCTGCGCCGGCTGCCCGGCATGACGATCACCGAGCGCTGCGCAGCGGAAAGCCCATGCGCCGCCCGAAACCGCGCCGCATCCCCCTGGTCCAGCCCGGCCTCCAGCACCGGATGGCCAACGAAAATCGCCGCCAATCCATGCCGGGCAAAGAACGCCGGCTCAAACGGCAACAGGCACAGCAATTTCTCCCACAATCCCGGAAAATGCCTCACCCGCCCCTCGCGCCAGGCCCAGACCTGCGGCGCCACATAATGCGCGCGCGGAATTCCATGGCCCGCCTTGTCAGAATGGGCGACGCCGCGCAGCACCCGCAACGTGAAGCCCGGACTGTCGATGGTCACCAGCACCGCCGGCCGCCGCACCAGAATATCGGCGATGGTCTGCTGCAACCGCGCCCGCAACTGCCAAATCTTCGGCAGCACTTCCAACAGCCCCATCACCGCCAACTCGCGCTGCGCAAACAACGGCGCCATCCCCTCCGCCACCATGCGCGGCCCGCCGATGCCGGCGAACACCAGCCCCGGCCGCGCCGCCTTCAACGCTGCCATCAGCTTCGCGCCGAGCACATCGCCGCTCTCCTCGCCGGCGATGACATAGACCAGCGTCTCGCCGTCCCGTCCCGCCAGGGGTGCGCGTTCGGCCGGCACGGTCTCGATGCACATGGGAGAGGCCATGACCGGTGCATAGGATGCCCGGCCCGGCGCTGGCAATGTCGCGTGCGTTCAGCCTTCAGTGCCGCGGGCGTCGCGCGCCATTTGCAACACGGCGATCAGCTCCGTTTCGCTCACGCCATCACTGTCCATCATCGCCCGCGTCAGCGGGTCCGCCAGCAACGCGTCGAAATCCATGCGGCAAGTCTGGTCTGGGCACATCATCGTCTCCTCGCCGGTCGCTGCTGGTCCCGTGGGAAGGGAGCCGCATCTTCAGGATGGGAAGAGACTGGCCACGAAGAAAGGTCACAATGTGGCGCAATGGCCCAAAAAACATGACAATTCGGTCATTCCGACGACCCGGCCCCGCGTGTCGCAGCCGTGAGTCTGGTGCATTCGCGCGCGCTTGCGCGTTCGTCGCGGCAGAACGAGAGCGCCCGCTCCATCGCCTCGTCGCGATGGGGGCCGGGCTGAAGCGCCCGCCAGACTTTCGTCAGGCACGCCAGCTTCGGTGTCGTCAGCCGGCGCGCGAGGTCGAGCGTGTAGGCGCCAAAATCGGGATGCGTCTCCGCCGCCGTGCCGGAATCGCGCTCCGCCACGGCGGCAATGGCATCGCAGAGCTGGCGGTGCCATGCGGCGTGGGCGTTGATTTTTCCGTCCAGCCGTTGCGATGTCACTCGAATCTTGCCCGGGCATTCGCGGAGTCCGGGCAGGCAATCCGAACCCTGCGGCCCGCGGCCCATATGGCTGTCGTAGTAAAGTTCGGCGATGGTAAACCATATGGTACAGATCCGGGTCCGGCAGCCGGTCCACCACAGCCGATCGGAAAAGAACTGCATGTCGTCATAGCCTGTGGGGTCGTCCAGCCCGTCCTCGGGCACCTCCAGATCCAGCGGCGGCGCGATCCAGTCACGGCGCTGGGCCAAGCCGGCGTGGCTGGAGAAGACCAGCATCACCAAGGTCGCGCTCGCCAGAATCCAATCCCTGGCGGACACGCAACTGTGCCCCCGGCCGGACGAATTCCGCCACTGCCGCCGGCACGGATTGCCTGTCATAGCCGCGACCTCTTCACGATCTTGACATCCCGCAGCTTGGCGCATTCGCGCGCGCCGGCGCGTTCCGCGCGACAAAAGGCGAGCGCCGTCTCCAGCGCCTCCTCGCGAACCGGGCCGGGCCGGAACGCCCGCCAGACTTTCGTCAGGCACGCCAGCTTCGGCGTCGTCACCCGGCGCGCGAGGTCGAGCGTGAAGGCCGCGAAATCGGGATGGGTCTGTGCCGCTGTGCCATTATCACGCGCCGCCACGACGGCAATGGCATCGCACAGCTGGGGACGCCATGCAGGGTGGGCGCCGATTTCGCGATCCAGCCGTTTCGAGGTCAAGCGGTACTTGTCCGGGCATCTGCGCAGCCCCAGCAAGCAATCCGAACCCTGTGGCCCACGGCCGATGTAGCTGGCCCTCCGTGCCAATGAAGATGAGACATCTACCCCCCGGGAATTTAGACTTGAGG
>JANXSA010000328.1 GCA_025352915.1 Rhodospirillales bacterium
GGGCACGGTGCGGGAGGTCAGCAACCTGATGGCCCAGGTCGCTGTCTCCACCGCCACGTTGGCGCTGATGAGCAAGGTCATCGGCTTCTGATGCGTCGGTCGGGCTGGGCGCTGGTGGCGCTGCTGCTGGCCTTGAACGCGCCGCTCCGGGCTGAGGAACTCCCCGCCAGCGGCGGCAATTTCGGCGGCGCCGGCCTTATCGAAATGCGCAACGCCCGGCTGCGCGAGGATGGCACGCTTGAGGTCGGCACCGCCTGGCGGCGCCAGCGCGACTTCTGGTTTCTCAACATCCAGGCGCTGCCTTTCCTGGAGACGACCTTCCGCCTGACCAACCGGCTGAACGCCACCACCGGCCGCGGCACCACGGTGGACCGCGCCTTCGACGCCAAGCTGCGCCTGCTGCGCGAGAGCCAGTGGGTGCCGGCCTTGGCGGTCGGCCTGCAGGACGCGGTCGGCACTGGGATATATGGCGGCGAATACCTGGTGGCGTCCAAGCGGCTTGGCCCGGTGGACCTGACGCTGGGCTTTGGCTGGGGGCGCCTCGGCACCGGCGCGGACCTGCCGAATATCGGCCTGCTGGCCAACCGCAGCCGCAACGTCGGCCAGGGCGGCACGCCCAGCTTCGGCACCTATTTCCGCGGGCGTGATATCGCTGTCTTCGGTGGCGCCGAATGGTCGCTGCCGCCGCTGTTCGGCCTGGACGGGCTGCGCGCCAAGCTGGAATACAGCGGCGACGCGCTGCGCGACGAACGCGGCGGCTGGCCCGCCCGCCACACCGCCTTGCGGGGCCGCGCCGCCACGCGCTGGAATGCCGGGCTGCAATGGCAGGATGAGCATTTCGACATCGGCGCCCACTTCGTCCACGGCACCGATGCGCTGCTGCGGCTCTCCCTGCGGCTGGACGCGCACCGCCCGCCCAGCCTGCCGGCGGGGGTGCTGCCACTGCTGCCCCCGCGCCCCGCCGCCCCGACGGCCACCGCCCTCGGCGATGCGGCGATCACCGCTCGCGCTGGCCTCGCGTCGGAGCATCTCACCGAGCCGGCGGCCAGCGCCCCCGCCGCCCCGACGGCCCATGCCGTCGCCGACCCGGCCGCGGAATGCCGGGGCGGCCCGACGGCCAATGCGGCAGCCGGGCTTGGTGCTGCGGCGGCCACCGTCCCCGCCGATCGTGCGGTGCAGCGCACCACCATCGGATCAGCGCCACCCGCGCTTGCCGGGCCGGCCGCGGCGTGCCCCGCCATCCCGCCGCCCAACCCCACTGCCACCGCCACCGCCACCGCCACCGCCGCCGCCCTGGCCGCGCTGCGCCGCGCCGGCTTCCGCCCGCTGGCCTTCGTCCTGCAAGGCCCCGGGGCCCACGTGCTGGTCACCGGGGGCCGCTTCCGTCGGCTGTCCCAGGTGGCCGGCCGGGTGATGCGCGCGCTGCACCCCGTGCTGCCGCCGCAGATCGAAACCCTGCGCGTCGAATGGCAGCACCAGGGCGTCACCACCGCCCGGCTGGTGGTGCTGCGCCAGGCCTTCGAAACCCCCCAGGCCAGCGCCGAGGAAGTGCTGGCCAGCGCGCATCTGCTGCCCGCCGGGGACCCGCCCTGGCCGCTCCGCGCCAAGCAGCCCGCGCCCGGGTTCGCCCAAGGGCCTGACCGGGGGCTTGATTGGGAGATCGACTGGGGCATCGCCCCCCGCCTGCCGGTGCAACTCGGTGACCCCCGCACTGGCGCCCGCTGGCAACTCGCCGTAGCCGCCGGCGGCCGGGTCAGCCTCGGCGAAGGCTTTGCCATCGCCGGCAGCGTTTCCCAGGCGGTGGCCGGCAATCTCGGCGGCGGGCTGCCCTCCAACAGCCTGCTGCCGCATGTGCGTAGCGATCTCGGCCGATATGCCCGCGCCGGCACCACCAGCCTGCCGGCGCTCTATGCCGAACGCATCTGGACCCCGGCCGACGACATTTTCACGCGCGTCACCGCCGGCCTGCTGGAGCCGATGTTCGCCGGGATCTCTACGGAGGCGCTGTGGCGCCCGGCCAGCCGGGGCTTCGCGCTGGGGGTTGATCTGAACTGGGTGCAGCAGCGCGACTACGCCCAGAAGCTCGGCCTGCGCCGCTACCGCGTCACCACCGGGCACCTTTCCGCCTATGCCGAGTTGCCCTGGTTCGGCCTGTTCGGCGTGCTGCGCGGCGGGCGGTACCTGGCCGGCGACTGGGGCACCACCATCGAACTCGGGCGCCGGTTCGACAACGGCATCGAGGTCGGCGGCTTCGCCAGCTTCACCACCGCCGGCTTCCGCCGCTTCGGCGAAGGCAGTTTCGACAAGGGCATCTACCTGCGCATCCCGCTGGAGATCTTTGGCCCCGAGACCACCGCCACCGCCGGCACCACGCTGCGCCCCGTGGTGCGGGATGGCGGCCAGCGCCTGGCGGTGGATAACCCGCTGTGGGAGCTGACGCGCGACGGCCGCGCCGAGGCGTTGGGCCGCGGCTACCTCGGCTTCCTGCGCTGAGGCGATTGCCGGCAGGGCTGCGTCACCGCACCGCAGGAACTGCCCGGTTCAGCGGCCGGTTGAGAGACTGGGCCACCGCTTCGGCAATGACGCCTCCGCGGATCAGGCTTCAACTGGCCGGCGAACCGCGCCGGCAACATTGCGGCATGGCGTGAAATGGCCCCTTGGATCAGCGGGCCGGGCCGGGCGCGTTTCGGCAGCAGGGAGCACGCACCGGGCGGCTGCTTGCGGGAACGGCCCGGCCGGGGCACACCGCGCCGGCAATGCAACTCCTCGCCCTCGCCCAGCACCTGGCCTTCGCGCTTCTCCTCGCCGGCGTTTCCGCAGTGGCGGTGCGGGCCATGATCCGCTGGCCGATCCTGGACGATCCGGCGCGCCGCGCCGCCACCGCGCATACCAGGCCCACGCCCAAGGGCGGCGGCGTCGGCGTGGTGCTGGCCTTCGTGATCGGCATGCTCGTGCTCTATGCCCAGGCCAACTACGCCCGAGTGGCCGGGCCGCAGTTCCTTGGGGTTATCCTGGCCGCCGTTGCCATCGCCGCCGTGGCGCTGGCCGACGACATTTTTGATTTCCGCTTCGTGGTCAAGCTGGGCGCCCAGGCCGCCGCCGCCTGCGTCGCACTGGGCAGCGGCCTGGTGCTGCAACGTCTGTCCATCCCCTGGTTTGGTGACCTCAACCTGGCCTGGGCGGCGCCGCTGGTCACGCTGTTCTGGATCGTTGGATGCACCAACGCGGTCAACTTCATGGACGGGCTGGACAGCCTGGTGGCCGGCACGCTGCTGATCGCCTGCATCGCGCTGGCGGTGATCTCGGCCGGGCAGGGCGGCTGGTTCGTCTATGCCGCCAGCCTGTTCCTGGCCGCCGGCTTCCTCGGCTTCCTTCCGTTCAACTGGCACCCCGCGCGCATCTTCATGGGCGATGTCGGCAGCCAGTTCGCCGGCTTCATGCTGGCGGTGCTGGCGGTGGCTGCGGCCCGGTTCGACGCCATGCAGGTCAGTTTCCTGATCGTGCCGCTGCTGATCTTCGGCCTGCTATTCGACGCCTGCTTCACCCTGGCCCGCCGCGCCCTGATGGGGGAGGGCATCGCCACCCCGCACCGTACCCACTTGTACCAGATGGCCCAGCGCAGCGGCATGCCAGTGCGCGGCGTGGCCCTGGCGCATTGGGGCTTCGCCTGTTTCCACGCCGACCTGGCGGCGATTTTTTTGCAGTTGCCAGCGCAGTGGAAGCCCTTCGTCGTGCTGCCGGCGCTGGCGGTGCAACTGGCCTGGATGCTCTACGTGCTGCGCCGCATGCGCCGCGCCGGCCTGGGCTGGAAGAGCTGAGGCGGACGGGCCAGCGACCCTGACCGACCCAATACTGTACCATACGCCCCGCTTACTGAGCGATACTCAGCCTCGAGCAGTCCCGCAGTCGAGCCACACCTTTGCGGCGATGCTGCCTTCGCGGACCAGGCTCTACCCCGGCGCAAGCTCCTCCAGCCGCAGCGCCGGCAGGTTCGGACCGATCCATTGCTCGCTCCGCAGCACTGCGCCGGTCTCGGCATCGGCCCAGAAGCGATTGGTGAAGTCGGCTAGTTGCGGACTGGAGCAGCGCTCCTCCACCATCAGCGTCGCCGTTTCCTCCGGCAGCGCCCGCGCCCGCAGCCGGCAGTCCAGTTGCAGGCCGAAGCGCATGCCGCTCGGCTCGCGGTCGCGACTGCTCAGATCCACCTGGCGGCGCAGGTTGCGGCCGCGGGAAACCAGGGCGCGCGGGTCGGCCAGCGGGTCGGCGCCATCCTGCTGGCTGGCCACAAGCGCCTGCGCCAGCCCGGCCGTCGCCACCACCCTGGCGCCGTCCGTCGCCACCGCGAAGCCGCCCGGCGTCCGCCACAATCGGCGCTCCCCGGTGGCCTGTACCAGCATGGCATGCGCCCGCCGGTTGCCCAGCCACAGCCGCAGCGCCGCGCCGTCGGGCTCCGGCGGCTCGGCCCTGCGGTCGAAGCCGCCGCCGGTCAACAGGGTCTCAGCCTCGGCGAGGCCGGGGATGTTCTCCTGCGCCTCCCGCCAAGTGCCGCGCAGGTTGGGCGGATTGACGTTGCAGGCGGACAGCAGAAGCAGCAGGCAGGGCAGGGGGAACCAGAACTGGGGCCAGGGGCGCATGCCGGCAGCGTAACAGCCCCCGCTGGTTGCGGCGAGACCTTGTTACGCTACCCGCGGCGTGGCTTGCCACGTCAGCCCGCTGCATCGGTCGTTGCGCCGCTTGCCGCGTCGGCCGGTAGCTCGCGGCCCGCTACCGCCGTCGCCTCAGGCCGTAGCCGGCCCGGCCTTGCCGCTCCACTGCCAGCCGATCAGCGCCAGCCCCAGCACAATGCCCAGCACATGCGGCATCGGCACCACGCTGGCGCCGAGGATGCCGTCCACCAGCGCGGGGAAGATCATCATCAGCCCGGCCGCGGCCATGGCCACGCGTTCCCACCCCGCCATTGCCACGCGGAGGAACCCCTGGCAGGCGGCAGCAAGCGCGGCCAGGCCAGCCGCGGCCAGGAAGATCTGCCAGGCGATGTCCAGGCCGGTCAGCCCCGGCTTGTTGCCCAGCAGCAGCGCCACGCCCTCGGGGTCAGTGACGAAGACGAAGGGCAGGATGAAGGCCGGCAGCGTGTACTTCCAGGCCTGCAAGGTGGTGCGGTACGGCCCCGCGCCGGTGATGGCAGCGGCGGCGAAGGGCGACAGCGCGGTCGGTGGGGAGACCTCCGACAGCACGGCGTAGTAGAAGACGAACATGTGTGCGGCATAATCCGGCACGCCCAGCTTGATCAGCGCCGGCGCGGCCACGACGGCGCAGATGATGTAGGACGCCGTCACCGGCACCGCCAACCCGACCACCCAGACGATGAGCGCGGTGTAAAGCGCCGTCACCAGCAGGGAGCCACCGGCCGCCTGGATGGCGATCTCGGAAAACTTCAGCCCCAGCCCGGTCAGCGTGATGACGCCGACGATGATGCCAGCGCAGGCGCAGGTGGCAGCGATGCCCACGCTCTGCACCGCGCCCGAAGCCAGCGTCTCCACCAGCTTCATCGGCCACAACGCCGAGGCGCGGGTCAGGAAGCTCAACACGATGGCGACGCCCATGGCGTAGAGCACCGACATGGTGGGCGAATAGCCCATGATCATGAAGACGATGATCGCTAGCAGCGAGGAGAAGTGGAAGCCGTACCGCTTGGTCAGCGCCCAGGCGCTCTCCACCGCCATGGGTTCTTCTACGCGGCCACTGGCTTCCCTTTGCGCGCCGATGCGGCGCTGGTCCAGTTCCACCATGAACAGCAGGCTGGCGTAGTACAGCACGGTCGGCACCGCGGCCATCCGAAGCACTTCCAGATAGGAAATCTTCAGGTACTCGGCAATCAGGAAGGCCGCCGCGCCCAGCACCGGCGGTGAAATGATCGCGCCGAGGCCACCGGCGGCGAGCAGGCCGCCCGCCGCGTTCTTTTCATAGCCCACTTTTTCCAGCATCGGCCAGGCCACCGCCCCGAGTGTCACGGTTGTGGCGACGCCGGAACCGGACGGCCCGCCGAGCAGAAACGACGCGAGCACGACCGTACGGCCGGCACCCGTGGGCTTGCCGCCCATCGCGGAAAAGGAAAAATCGATATAGAACTTCCCCGCGCCTGAGTACTGCAAAAATGCGCCGAATATCGTAAACAGGATGATCAGCGACGAAGACACGTCCACGGCCGAGCCATAGATGCCCTCCAGGGTCATGTACATCTGCCCGATCAGGCGGCCGACTTCATAGCCCTTGTGCGTCCATGGCTGCGGCAGGTAGGCGCCGAACAGCGCATATAGGATGAAGGCCATGGTGATGGCCGGCATGATCCAGCCGTTGATGCGCCGCATCGCCTCCATCACCAGGCCGATCAGCATCACGCCAAAGAAAATATCCCAGCCGTTGGGCGAGGTGTTGCGATCGGTAAAGTCATCGCCGCCCATGATCAGGTAGACGACAATGCCTATGGACATCAATGCCGCGATCCAGTCCCACCACATGATGCGGTGGCGGTAACGGCTGGACAGCGGAAACAACAGGAAAGACAGGAACAGCACGAAACCGACGTGCACCGGACGCAGCGTCTGCGTCGGCACGATGGCGTAGGCGGTATAGAGATGGAACACCGACATCACTACTGCGGCAAAGGTGAGGAAGGCGGCCATCCAGCCATGGAACTTGTTGGCCGCGCCCTCTTCTTCCTCGATGAATTCCTCGGCCTTTTTCAGTTTTTCGGCGTCTATCGCAGCCTGGATGTTCATGTCGGGAATTGCGGGGTGGTCTGCCACGGTGTCCTCACTTTGCGCTCACTGCGCGCTCATTTTGCGGCATGTCGCCACGATTTTTTTCAGCCTGTTGTTGCCGCCGTCGACTATTCCAAGGCTGGAATATCGATTTTTTCGTAGTTTAGCAGACCGCCACCTTCGCTCCCCGGCCGCATGCGCCAACGCACCGGCGATGGTCCGCATGATTGTCCCGTCGACGGTCCCCTCCATTGTTCCGCCCCCGCGCCGGGAATATACTCCGCCCGCCCCTACCGACTCGGCTCCCATGGAACGCATTCTCGTCACTTACCACCTCAGCGCCCCGGCCGGCGCGCCGCAAAGCGCCCTTGCCGCACGCGCCGAATCCATCGCAGTCGAACAAAGCATTGAAATGCCGTTGTCGGCTGTGCGCGAACAGCGGGTGCTGGACGATTATGTGGGGCGCGTCGAATCCGTCACGCCGCTGGCGCCCGGCCTGCATTGCGTCAAAATCGCCCTCTCCGCGGGTACGCTTTGCGACGACCCCGGCCAGCTGATGAACATGCTCTTTGGCAACACCTCGTTGCAACCTGACGTCGAGCTCGTTGACGTCGAGCTCGGACCGGCGGTGATGGCGGCTTTTCCCGGGCCGCGATTCGGCATCGCCGGCCTGCGCCAGCTGACAGGCGCAAGCGGACGCACGCTCACCTGCAGTGCGCTCAAACCACAAGGCAGTTCACCGGCCAGGCTCGCCGCAATAGCGCGCAGCCTCGCCCTGGCGGGCATAGACATCATCAAAGACGACCACGGTATCGCCGACCAGGCGTACGCGCCCTTCGCCGAGCGCGTGAAAGCGGTGCAGGCCGCCGTTGCCGGCGCCAATCGTGAAACCGGCGGGCGCACGCTGTACGCCCCGAGCCTGAGCGGCGGACCGTCCCGCCTCGCCGCGCAGGCGGCCGTCCTGCGCGACGAAGGCGCGGGCCTGGCGCTGATAGCGCCGATGATCGTCGGCTTGCCGGCGTTCGCCGAACTGGTCGCCACGCTGGGCGTTCCGGTGCTCGCCCACCCCGCGCTGGGCGGCGCCGCACGCATCGCACCGCCGCTGCTTATCGGCAGGCTCTTTCGCCTGTTCGGCGCCGACGCGGTGATCTATCCCAATCACGGCGGGCGCTTCAGCTATACGCCGCAAACCTGCCGCGACATCGCCGCAGCGGCCCGCGGCGCCTGGGGCCATGTCCGTCCCGCGCTGCCGGTTCCAGCCGGCGGCATGAGCCTGGAGCGTGTGCCTGAAATGCTAGACTTCTACGGCAAGGATACGGCGCTGTTGATCGGCGGCGGCCTGCTCGCGGCGAAGGATGCCCTTCAGGATCGCGCCCGCGATTTCGTAACCGCCGTGGCCCGCGCCATCTAAGCGGCCTACACCCAGGCCAGTGAACAATATATGAGCACGAAACCACCCGCCGTCGCCACCGATGCACAAGCATCCGCAGCCATCCACCGCCCTGCCACGGGCGCCGGCAACTGGCTCGGCGTGGAGGCGCTACACTACAAGCAGGAGGGCAGCGCGCCGTTTCGCGACGTCAGCCGGCGGGTGCTTTTCGGTGACGCGCAATTCTCGTCACAACTGCGCTACTTCGAGGTGCAGGCCGGCGGTTACACCACCCTTGAGCGCCACCGGCACGCGCACGCGGTGCTCATCCTGCGCGGCGGCGGAAAAGCCCTCGTCGGCGATGCGATTCTCACGCTGGCCGAACATGACCTGGTCAGCGTACCGCCCCTAACCTGGCACCAGTTCCGCGCGCCCCATGACGGGCCGCTGGGATTTTTGTGCATGGTCAACGTCAAGCGCGACCGTCCGCAGCTGCCGACAGCCGCCGAGCTCGAGACCCTTCGGTCCAATCCGCGCCTGGCCGCGTTTCTGCGCGACTGAACCCGGGACTACCGATAAAAAAACCCGCCATCGGCGGGTTTTTTATTTCCGGCAAACCACGCCGGATCACGGGTGAAACTCAATTGAGCTTGACGCCCTTTTCGGTGAAGTACTTCACCGCACCGGGATGGAAGGGGATGGGTGACGCCGCGGTTTTCTGATTTTCGAGCTTGATATTCTCGGCCTCTTTGTGCACGGCGATGACGTCGGTGCGCTTGTCAAAGATCGCCTTGACGATGTTGTACGCCGTCTTGTCGTCCATGTTCTCGTTGACGAGCAGGATATTCATCACCGTCGCCTGCTTGTTGTCGGCGTCCATGCCCTTGTACATTGCCTTGGGAATGGTGTCCTCAACGTAAAGGTTGCCGTATTTCTTGTTCATCGCCGCCACCACCTCGGAATGGTCGATCATCTTGAGCTTGGTGCCGGGAGTGTTGGCCAGGTCGGTCACCGCAGCGGTGGGCAACCCGCCAACCCAGAAGAAGGCGTCGATCTTGCCGTCCTTGATGGCGTTGACCGACTCGGCGACGCCGAGGCGCTCGCGCTTCATGTCCTTGTCCTTGTCCAGGCCGGCGGCCTCGATGATGCGAAAGGCCATCACCTCGGTGGCGCTGCCCGGCGAGCCGGTCGACACGCGCTTGCCCTTGAGGTCGGACATCTTGCTCACGCCGCGACCGTCGATGGAAACGACATGCATGCGGTTGGGGTACAGAATCATCAGCGTCTTGAGCGGAACCTTGTTGCCCTTGAACTTATCCTCGCCGCGATAGGCGTCGAGCGCCGCGTCGGTCATCGAAAACCCGACATAGGGCTTGCCGCTGCCGATCAGTTTGAGATTATCGACCGAGCCGCCGGTGACCTCGGCCGTGGCCTGCATGCCCGGAACAAACTTGGACAACACTGCGGCGATGCCCCCGCCCATGGGGTAATAGACGCCGCCGGTACCGCCGGTGGCGATGGATATATTCTGCGCAGCGGCAATGGTCGTAAACGCCATCGCCAGCACCGCCAGACCTGCACGCAACACGTGATTCATTTGATTCCTCCGAACTGAGTAAGCGATACCGGTTCGTACCGGTCTGTCGTTTTTATGTTTTTAACTCCCTGCCCGGCCATTATAGGGCCGGGCAGGATATTTTCAGAGTCAGGACCGACGGCGGGCGCGCGCACTTATATTTTGCGAACCTATTTCGCGAACCTATTTCGCAAATAACTGGCCGATATCCTTGAAGGCCTTGAATTCGACCGCATTCCCGCACGGATCGAGAAAAAACATGGTCGCCTGCTCGCCGACCTGTCCCTCGAAGCGGACTTGCGGCTCAATGATGAACTTCGTACCGGCACGGATCAGCTTTTGCGACAAGGTCTCCCACTCGGCCATGGACAGCACCAGGCCGAAATGCCGCACCGGCACGTTCTCGCCGTCCACCGCGCTGGTATTGCGGTGCCCTGCCTCGTCCGGCGACAGGTGCGCGACAATCTGGTGACCGTAAAAATCAAAATCGACCCAGTCCGGCGCGCTGCGGCCCTCGGGGCAACCGAGCAGCTCACCGTAAAAAGCGCGCGCCTTTTCAAGGCTGGTGACCGGAAAAGCCAGATGAAACGGATGGGCGACAGACATAAAACACCTTCGGGCGTGGCAAAGAATGGGGATTATCGCGGATTTTCACCGTCAATTGCACTGGCGGCCTGAGGTCTAAGGCCTAAGGCGGGATCCGGGGCGGTGCCGCCGCCGATTGCCCGGACAGACCGCGTGAAATTCCCCTACAAGCGCATAAGCCCGCCGACCATCAAGGCCAGCGTCACCGTCTGCAGCACCATCAACACCACCGGGCGCATGCCGACCACCGCCAGTTGCTTGAGTGAAGTGGTCATGCCTATGGCCGCAATCGCCGTCACCAGGCACCAGCGCGACAACTCCCCGCTCAGCGCGGCGACAGGCTGCGGCACCCACCCGGTGCTGTTGACCCCCACCAGCAGCGCGAACACCACGGCGAACCAGGGCACCAACGGCGCTTTTTTCTCGCCCTCAGCATAGCTTCGCCGCGTTACGAATGAAATGACCACCACCACCGGCAGTAGCATGGCCACCCGCAGCAGTTTCACAATCGTGGCGGTGTCGCCCGTTTCCTTGGACACGCCGTAGCCGGCGCCCACCACCTGCGCCACGTCGTGGATGGTGGCACCTAGAAATATGCCCGCCTCGCGAAAATCCAAGCCGAGCTCGACGGTGATGATCGGGTAGAGGATCATCGCCAGCGTGGACAACGCCGTTACGCCTATCACCGTCAGGCTGGTATCGCGCTCGCTCATGGCGTGGCGCGGCAGCACCGCCACGATCGCCATCGCCGCCGAGGCGCCGCAGATGGCCACCGCACCGGCGGTCAACACGCCAAAGCGCGTGCTGAGCGAACAGGCGCGCGCCAGCACCACGCCAAGCGCCATGGTGAGCACCACCACCGCCATCACCATCAGCACCGTCGCCAGGCCGAGTTCGGCGATCTGGCCGGCGGAAATGCGCAATCCGAGCAGCGCGACACCGGCGCGCAGCACGACCTTCGCGCCGACCTTGATCCCGGCGACGCAACGGCCGTCTTCGGACAGGAAATTGAGTGACATGCCGATCAGCAGGGCAAACAACATGGCCGACGCGCCGTAGTGCTCGGACAGGAACATCGCGGCAATCGCCACCGTGGCGGCCACCGCCAGGCCCGGGCCCAGTTGCTCCAGCTTATCGCGCAACACGCTGTTCCGCGATGGATGACCATATGCCGGCCGCCGGGGAGGCCGGCGTGCCGGTGGCTGCTGCGGGGAATATCACAAAAGGAATCACCACTAAACAGGCCATGCGCGTGTGCAAGGGTAAGGGGGAAGCATGAGGGCGGGGCGACGGAGTGCTAATCTTACGTCATTCGACATCGTGCAGCCACGCAAAAACCGCGTTTAACGCGGCGGACGATCCAATGAACAAGCCAGCGGCGCAAGCCACAACAGAGTACGAGACGCAGCGCCCCCCGGTGCTGACGCGGCGCATCGAACTGGCGGCGCGATTCCTCGCCGGCGAGGGCATAGAGATCGGCGCGCTGCATGCGCCGCTGCCCGTTCCGGCGGCGGCCAGGGTGCGCTACGTCGACAGGCTCGATGCGGCGGGGTTGCGCGGGCATTACCCGGAGCTGGCCGGGCTTGCGCTGACCGCTGTCGACATTCTCGACGACGGCGAGACCCTGGACTCGATCGCCGACGGCTCGCTCGATTTCATCATCGCCAACCACATGCTCGAACATTGCGAAAACCCGCTCGGCGCGATCCGCAATCATTTTCGCAAAATCCGCGCGGGCGGCGTGCTTTACTACGCCTTGCCGGATATGCGCTTCAGTTTCGACAACAAGCGCCCGCTGACCCCGATGGCGCATTTTGTCGCCGATGACAGGCTGGGCCCGGCGCAGTCACGCGACGGACATTTTGAAGAGTGGGTGCGCCTGGTCGACGGCGTCACCGGCGAACCGGCCGTCCGCGAGGCCGCCCAGCGCCTGAAGCGCATCGACTACAGCATCCACTTCCACGTCTGGGATTTTGACAGTTTTTTGTACTTCGTCGATCTGGTGCGCGAGCACAATACCGGACTTGAGTTCGACTGGTCCCACATCGAACTCAACCACAACGAAATCATCTCCGTATTCACCAAGCGCTGAGCCGCGGAGGGGGACGCCGCTCCACCCTCCGACACCTGGCACCTGGCACCTTTGCCGCTCAGGCGCTCTCGTATAGCCGCGTCAGCACGAACTCCCGGTGGCCGAGCGCCTCGGCGGCGGTAAGACGGCCGTTGGCGGTGCGGAACATGCATTCGAGCAGCTTGTCGCCGGCCTCGTCGGGCGACATTTCACGGCGCAGCAGGCCGGACACGTCGACGTCGACGTGTTCGGACATGGTGCGCACGGTGCGCGGGTTGGCGCAGATCTTTATCGTCGGCAATATCGGGTTGCCGATGACATTGCCCTGGCCCGTCGGGAAGAAATGAACGACGTAACCCGAAGCCGCGCACAGGGTCACCATTTCGGCCGCGGCCGAGGACGAATCCATGAACCACAGCCCGGGACCGGTCGGCTCCTCGGCCTTGTCGAGCACCCCGTCAACGAGGCATTTGCGGCCGATTTTCTGGATATTGCCAAGGGCCTTTTCCTCTATGGTAGTCAGGCCGCCGAGAATGTTGCCCTTGGTCGGCTGCGAATCGGACAGGTCGCTGGTCTTGTGGCGGTTGATGTCTTCC
>JANXSA010000329.1 GCA_025352915.1 Rhodospirillales bacterium
GAGGTCACCTTGGCCAAGGTGCGGCGCGAGCGGATGGGCCATATCGAGCTGGCCTCGCCGGTGGCGCATATCTGGTTCCTCAAGTCCCTGCCCAGCCGGATCGGCCTGATGGTCGATCTGACGCTGAAGGAGCTTGAGAAGATCCTGTATTTCGAGAGCTACGTAGTGCTGGAGCCCGGCACGACGGATCTCAAGATGCACCAGTTGCTGAACGAAGATCAGCTGATGGCCAAGCAGGATGAGTTCGGCGACGACGCGTTCCAGGCCGCCATCGGCGCGGAAGCGATCAAGACCATCCTGCAGGCGATCGACGCTGATGCCGAGAAGGTGCAGCTGCGCGCAGAGTTGAAGGAAACCACCAGCGAGGCCAAGCGCAAGAAGCTGGTCAAGCGCCTGAAGCTGATCGAGGCGTTCTCCGAGTCCGGTGCCAAGCCGGAGTGGATGATCCTGGACGTTGTGCCGGTGATCCCGCCCGAGCTGCGGCCGCTGGTGCCGCTGGATGGTGGGCGGTTTGCCACGTCCGACCTGAACGACCTGTATCGCCGGGTCATCAACCGCAACAACCGCCTCAAGCGTCTGATCGAGCTGCGCGCGCCGGATATCATCGTGCGCAACGAGAAGCGCATGTTGCAGGAGTCGGTCGATGCGCTGTTCGATAACGGCCGCCGCGGGCGGGCGATCACGGGGGCCAACAAGCGGCCGCTGAAGTCACTGTCCGACATGTTGAAGGGCAAGCAGGGCCGTTTCCGCCAGAACCTCCTGGGCAAGCGCGTCGATTATTCCGGCCGTTCGGTGATCGTGGTCGGACCGGAGCTGAAGCTGCACCAGTGCGGCCTGCCGAAGAAGATGGCGCTGGAGCTGTTCAAGCCCTTCATCTACGCCAAACTCGAAAAATACGGCCACGCCACCACCATCAAGGCCGCCAAGCGGATGGTGGAGAAGGAGCGTCCGGAGGTGTGGGACATCCTCGAAGAGGTGATCCGCGAGCACCCGGTGATGCTGAACCGCGCACCCACGCTGCACCGCCTGGGCATCCAGGCCTTCGAGCCGGTGCTGATCGAGGGCAAGGCGATCCAGCTCCACCCGCTGGTCTGCACCGCCTTCAACGCCGACTTCGACGGCGACCAGATGGCGGTCCACGTGCCGCTCAGCCTGGAAGCGCAGCTCGAAGCGCGCGTGCTGATGATGTCCACCAACAACATCCTCAGCCCCGCCAACGGCAAGCCGATCATCGTGCCGAGTCAGGACATCGTGCTCGGCATCTACTATCTTTCGCTGGAGACGCCGGAGTTCCGCGCCACCGATGACGCGACGGCACCCGCCTTCGCCAATCTCGGCGACATCGAGCACGCGCTGTACGCCAAGCGGATCACCCTGCACGACAAAATCCGCAGCCGCTACGAGACCAGGGACGCCGCGGGGAACCCGGTGACCGAGAAGGTCATCACCACCGCCGGGCGGATGCTGATCTCCCAGGTGCTTCCGCGCAGCGTGCTGATCCCGTTCGCCCTCATCAACCGCCAGTTGACCAAGAAGAACGTGTCGGACGTGATCGACGCCGTCTACCGCCATTGCGGCCAGAAGGAATGCGTGATTTTCGCCGACCGCCTGATGGGTCTCGGCTTCGTGCACGCCGCCAAGGCCGGCATCTCCTTTGGCAAGGACGACATGATCATCCCGCTTGAGAAGCAGGACATGATCCTGAAGACCCAGGGCGAGGTGAAAGAGTTCGAGCAGCAGTACCAGGACGGCCTGATCACCGCCGGCGAGCGCTACAACAAGGTGGTGGACGCCTGGTCGCGCTGCACCGATGTGGTGGCGTCCGCGATGATGAAGGAGATCTCCAAGCAGGAGGTCGGCCGGCAGACCAATTCGGTGTGGATGATGAGCCACTCCGGTGCCCGTGGGTCGCCGGCACAGATGCGCCAGCTTGCCGGCATGCGTGGCCTGATGGCGAAGCCCTCGGGCGAGATCATCGAACAGCCGATCATCGCGAACTTCAAGGAGGGCCTCTCGGTTCTCGAATACTTC
>JANXSA010000337.1 GCA_025352915.1 Rhodospirillales bacterium
CCCGTCCTTCGCCCGAAACATCACCGCCTTCAGCCGAGGCCCGCCGCCCTCGCCCTCCAGAAACGCCCGCACGGTCGTCAGCTCCTTGCCAATCCGCTCCGCCCGCACAATCCGGCAACGCGCCAGCACCAGCGTCGGCTCCGCATTCCCGTTCCCAAACGGCGCCAGCCGCGCCAGGCTCGCCGCCAGCTCCAACGTACACCCGGCCACACTGGCCGCCCCCTCCACCACCAAATCCGCCGCCGCCGGATACCCCGAAGCCGCCGCCAGCCGCGCATCCAAAAACGCATGAAATTCCGCCATCCGCCCCGCCGACAGCGAAAACCCCGCCGCCATCGGATGCCCGCCCCCGGTCGCCAACAGCCCAGCCTGCCGCGCCGCAATCACCGCCGCGCCAAGATCAATCCCCGTCACGCTGCGCCCAGACCCCTTGGCAATCCCGTCCGCCACCCCCGCCACCAGCGCCGGCCGGTTGAACCGCTCCTTGATCCGCCCGGCCACAATCCCAACCACCCCGGGATGCCACGCCGCCCCGCTCACCAGCACCGTCGCATGTCCCGCCGCCAACTGCGCCTCCGCCGCCTCCATCGCCTGGCTCAGCATCCCCGCTTCCACCGTCTGCCGCTGCCGGTTCACCCCGTCCAGCGTCGCCGCCATCGCCCGCGCATCAATCGTGTCGTCGCTCAGCAATAGCCGCAGCCCCAGCCCGGCCTCGCCAATCCGCCCCCCCGCATTGATCCGCGGCCCCAGCGCAAACCCCAGCGTCATCGCGCTGACCTTATCCTTCACCGCCGCCACCTCCAGCAGTGCGGCAATCCCCGGCCGCTCGCGCCGCTGCATCACCCGCAGCCCCTGCGTCACCAGCGCCCGGTTCACCCCCACCAGCGGCATCACATCGCAAACCGTCGCCAGCGCCACCAGATCCAACAGCCCCAGCAAATCCGGCTCCGGCATCCCCCCCTCGAAATGCCCCGCCCGCCGCAGGCTGCGCACCGTGGCAATCCCCGCCAAAAACGCCACCGCCGTCGCGCACAGCATCTTCTGCCCGGACCCGCAATCCAGCCGATTCGGATTGACCGTCGCCACCACCCTTGGCGGCGGCCCCTCCGCCGTATGGTGATCCAGCACGATCACCTCCGCCCCCTCCAACGCCTCCAGCACCACCGCCGCCGCCGTCCCGCAATCGACACACACCACCAGCGTCGCACCCTGCGCCACCAACCCCTGCAGCGCCGGCAAATTCGGCCCATACCCCTCGGCAATCCGGTCCGGCACATACGGCAGCACCGCACACCCCAGCGCCCGCAACAGCGTCGCCATCAACGCCGCACTGCACGCCCCATCCACGTCGTAATCACCAAACACCGCCACCGTCTCGGCCCCGCGCACCGCCCGCGCCAGCCGCTCGGCCGCCACATCCATGTCAATCAGCCGCGAAGGGTCCGGCAACAACGCCCGCAACGTCGGCTCAAGGAAATGCCCCGCATCCTCGATCCCAACCCCCCGCGCCGCCAACAACCGGGCCACCACCTCGTCCAGCCCCAGCCGCTGCGCAATCGCCAGGCCCGTGCGCGCCTCGCCCTCGCGCCAAATCCAACGCCGCCCGGAAATGCTGCGCTGGACGCCTAGGGCGAGGGGGTCGTTCAAGGGCAACAAGGCGAGGGCTCTGCCCTCGACCCGCTGGGGCGTCGCCCCAGGCCCCTATTATTTGAGGGTCCAGGGGGCTCGGCCCCCTGGCCTTGCTTGCTGTCCATGCTGTCAGCGCGGCGTCCAGGTCTTGGTCGCAAAATTATGATGCGCCTCGATATACCGCACCGTGCCCGACTTGCTGCGCATCACCACCGAATGCGTCATCGCCCCATGGCCATAGCGCCGCACCCCCTTCAGCATCGCCCCGGTCGTCACCCCGGTGGCAGCAAACATCACATCGCCGCGCGCCATATCCAGAATACTCAGCACCCGATGCGGATCAGCCAGCCCCATCTCCTTGGCGCGCGCGATCTGCCCGTCATCCTCGAAAATCAACCGCCCCTGCATCTGGCCCCCGATGCAACGCAGCGCCGCCGCCGCCAGCACCCCCTCGGGCGCCCCGCCGGAGCCCATGTAAATATCAATCTCGCTATCCAGTTGCGCCGTCGCCACCACCCCGGCCACATCGCCGTCGGAGATCAGCATGATCCGCGCCCCGGCCTCGCGCACCTTCGCAATCAGCTCCTTGTGCCGGTCGCGGTCCAGGATACAGACCACCAGGTCGCTCACCTCGCGCTCCTTCGCCCGCGCCAGGTTGCGCAAATTCACATGCACCGGCGCCTCGATATCCACCACCCCGTCCGGCAGCCCGCCACCCACCGCCAGCTTGTCCATATAAATATCCGGCGCATGCTGGAAATTGCCGTGCTCGGCCAGCGCCACCACCGCCATCGCGTTCGGCCCGCCCTTGGCGGTCAGCGTGGTGCCCTCCAGCGGATCGACCGCGATATCCATCTTCGCCCCGCCGGCCCCCACCTTCTCGCCGATGAACAGCATCGGCGCCTCGTCCATCTCGCCCTCGCCAATCACCACCGTGCCCTCGATCGCCACGGTATCAAACGCCTGGCGCATCGCCGTGACCGCCGCCCCATCGGCATCGTTCTTCTTGCCCAGCCCCATCCAATGACTGGCCGCCAGCGCCGCGGCCTCGGTCACCCGCACCAGCTCCAGCGCCAGGTTGCGATCAGTAACAACTTCCGGCTTGTCGGCCATGGGTTTTCTCCCTTGGTTGTTCGTGTGGTCCTAAGCCTTACGCCGGCTCAATCCGTATCAACGCCGGCGGCTCCAACACCGCCCCCAGCGCCGCAATCCGCTCCAGCGCCGCGCGCATCGAAGCCTCGCCGGTCTCGTGCGTCACCATCACCACCGGCACCGCCTCCCCGGGAGAACGCCCGCGCTGCAACATGCTCTCCAGTGAAATCCCGGCATCGCGCAACACCGCCGTCACATCCGCAATCACCCCCGGCCGGTCCACCACCATCAACCGCAGATAATACGCCCCGACATGCGCCGACATCGGCACCGAAGGCGCTGCTGACAACGCCCCGGACGCAGCCCCCCAAACCGGCGTCGCCCGCCCACGCGCGATATCAATGAGATCGGCCACCACCGCTGACGCCGTCGGCCCCGCCCCGGCTCCCCGGCCCTCCAACATCACCCGCCCAACAAAATCCCCTTCGGCGACCACCGCATTGAACACCCCGTCCACCCGCGCAATCGGCGCACTCTGCGGCACCATGCACGGATGCACCCGCGTCTCGATCCCCGCCTCGGTCGCCCGCGCAATCCCCAGCAGCTTGATCCGATAGCCCAGCTCATTGGCAAACGCGATATCCAGCGCCGAAATCCGCCGGATCCCCTCGACATAAACCGAGCCAAAATCCACCGGCCGCCCAAACGCCAGCGCGGCCAGGATCGCCAGCTTATGCGCCGCATCAATCCCGTCGACATCAAAAGCCGGATCGGCCTCCGCGTATCCCAGCTTCTGCGCATCCGCCAAAACCTCGGCAAATTCCCGCCCGCGCTCGCGCATCACCGTCAGGATATAGTTGCAGGTCCCATTCAGAATCCCCGCCACAAGGCTGATCCGATTGCCCGCCAACCCCTCGCGCAGCGCCTTGATCGCCGGAATCCCCCCGGCCACCGCCGCCTCGAACGCCAGGATCACCCCCGCCTTCTCCGCAGCCGTTGCCAAAGCCGCCCCATGCACCGCCAACAGCGCCTTATTCGCCGTCACCACCGGCTTGCCGGCCGCCATCGCTGCCTCCACCAGCGCCTTCGCCGGCCCCTCCGACCCGCCAATCACCTCCACCACCACATCGACATTGGCATCCCCGGCCAGCGCCACGGGATCATCGTACCAACGCAACCCGCTCAGATCCATGCCGCGATCCCGCGTCCGATCGCGCGCCGAAACCGCCGTCACCGCAATCGCCCGCCCCGCCCGCGCCGCGATCAGATCGGCGTTCTGCCGCAACATGGTCAGCACCCCGCCGCCCACCGTGCCAAGGCCAGCGATACCAATCGAAAGCGGACGAGTCATGCGCAGCACTCCAGACAGGAAACCAGAACCAGACACTTAGCCCCTCGCGCCGCTCCGGCCCAGGGGCAGACCCTCACTCCGCAATCCGCGCCACCCCGCCGCGCCCCACCGCCTCGCCAACCACCAGCAGCGCGCTCGCCGGCACCCCCGCCTGCCCCAGCACCACCGCCATCGCCTGCGCCCGCCCAAACCCCAGCCGCAGCGTCCCCGCCTGCCCCGCGGCATCGCTGCCAGCACTCTCGCCATACCCCACCACCCGGATATCCCGCCCCGCCCGCGTCACCGCCAATTGCCGCAGCGCCGCCGCCGCCCCTTCCGGCAACACCGCAGACCCCGCCGCAAACGCCACCCCCACCGGCGCCCCCGGCACAAAAGCCACCACCGGCACCACCACGGCCGGCGCCCGCCGCGCCACCAC
>JANXSA010000344.1 GCA_025352915.1 Rhodospirillales bacterium
TAAGTCGATCGGAGAGCGGCCCATGACCGACGCCGAGCGTCAGGCCCGCCACCGTGCCGCGCGTGCGGTGAGCCAGCCGGTCATCCCTGATGTATTTTTGCTCCGGCCCGCCGATGCATTTTCTCTCCGGCGTTGACACGAAGGTCTCCCGATAGCGTCCGTGCCATGATTGCTGGCCTCCTACCAGCAATCATGGTGAATCAGATCACCACCGCGTCGGGAAAGAGCTTTCCAATCGGATCGGTCGGGTTTCGCTCTAGATCGACCATCTGGCGACGGAACTCAGGCGAATACGGTGGCCGGGATTTTGGCATCGGATATACCTCTGTGAAAGTCTCAGCGTGTCCACCAAAACGGGTCAATCCCAATCCCAGTGCTAGCCGTGAGCTTTCACGCTTGGCCGAGAAATCCCTGCGCCGATGCAACGCCAAAGCAGCAGCTTGTTCGCTTGATCGCTACGTTGGATGCGGCAAGAGAAATTGCACTGGCGTATGTTCGCTCCACAATTCGAGTCCACCTTCGTTTTCGTTAGAAAACAGAAGACTTCTCGTTCACGCACCCGCCAGTGTGAGTTCATCAGCGAAATGGCAGCGTGTCATATGCCCCGGTGCCACCTCACGCAGCGGTGGCGTCTCGGTGGCGCATTTTGCCTGAGCAAAGCGGCAGCGCGGATGGAAGTAACAGCCGCTCGGCGGGTTGGCCGGGCTGGGCACCTCGCCACGCAGCGCGCCGTCGGCCGGCGGCACGCGCGGGTCCGGCACCGGGACGGCGCGCATCAGGGCGGCGGTATAGGGGTGGCGCGGGCGCGAGAACAGCGATGCCGTCGGCGCGACCTCCACCAGTTGGCCGACATACATCACCGCCACCCGGTCCGAGATATGGCGCACCACGCTGAGATCATGGGCCACGAACAGGAAGGTCAGCTTCAGCCGCTCTTGCAGTTCCAGCAACAGGTTAAGCACCTGTGCCTGCACCGAGACATCGAGAGCTGAGACCGGCTCGTCCGCCACCACCAGGCGCGGATTGGTCGACAGCGCGCGGGCGATGCCGATGCGCTGGCGCTGCCCGCCGCTGAAGGCATGCGGGAAGCGGTGCATGAACTCGGGTCGCAAGCCGACCAGCTTCAGCAACTCGGCCACCCGGTCGGTCCGTTCGCTGCGGCTGCGCATGCCGCCCACCAGCAACGGCTCGCCGACATTGTCCAACAGCGTCATGCGTGGGTTCAGCGAGCCGAACGGGTCCTGGAAGATCATCTGGATTTCCGCGCGGAACGGCGCCAGCTCGCGCTGCGGCAGGGAGGCGAGATCAACCACGCGGCCATCGCGGGTGCGGTACAGCACCTGTCCGCCGGTGGGGTCGATCGCGCGCAAGATACAGCGCGACGCCGTGGTCTTGCCGCAGCCGCTTTCGCCGACCAAACCCAGCGTCTCGCCCTCATTGAGGGTGAAGTCCACGCCATCGACGGCGCGGACATGGCCGGTCACGCGCTGCATGAAGCCCTTGGCGATCGGGAAGAATTTCTGCAGGCCCCTAACTTGTAGCAGGGGCGCGTCGAATAGCGGCACCTCGCTCATGCCTCGGCCTCCTCGTGATGGAGGAAACATGCCGCCGCCTGGTTGTCCCCCACCGGCAACAGCACCGGCTGCGCCACCGCACAACGCGCCATCGCCTCCGGGCAGCGCGGGTGGAACGGACAGCCGGCCGGCCGGTTGAAGGGATGCGGCAGCGAGCCCGCGATCACCGGCAATGCCGTGCGGGTTTCGCCGTACAGGCTGGGGATCGAGCGCAGCAGCGCGCGGGTGTAGGGGTGCTTGGGGGA
Organism: Rhodospirillales bacterium; assembly: GCA_025352915.1. Classification (GTDB taxonomy): domain Bacteria; phylum Pseudomonadota; class Alphaproteobacteria; order Acetobacterales; family Acetobacteraceae; genus CAMDGX01. The sequence goes on from JANXSA010000344.1 coordinate 1,820, forward strand.
ATGGAAAATCTGGTCCACCGGCCCCTGTTCCATGACCCGGCCAAGATACATCACCACGACGTAGCTGGTCATCTGCGCGATCACGCCGAGATCGTGGGTGATGAAGATGATCGCCGTGTTGTATTTGCGCCGGAGTTCGCGCAGCAGTTCCAGCACCTGGGCCTGGGTGGTGACGTCGATCGCGGTGGTCGGCTCGTCGGCGATCAGCAGGCGCGGCTGACAGGACAACGCCATGGCGATCATCGCGCGTTGGCGCAGCCCGCCGGAGAGTTGCCAGGAATAGGAGTCGATCCGTTGTTCCGGGATCGAGATGCCGACGTCGCGGAACAGGCCGATGGTGATTTCCCGGGCCTCAGCCTTGGTGATGCGGCGCCCGGACTGGCCGGCATGCAGCATGATCGCCTCGATGATCTGCGAGCCGACGGTATGCACCGGGCTGAACGCGGCCATCGGCTCCTGCGGGATCAGCGCGATCTCGGCCCCGCGGATGGCCCGCATCTCCGGGCCGCGCGGTGACAGGTTGGTGAGGTTGATCTCCGCCCCATTGCGGTCGCGGTAGAGGATAGTGCCGGAAGCAATCCGCCCGGGCCGGTCCACCAGTTGCAGGATGGCGCGCATGGTCACGCTCTTGCCACAGCCGCTCTCGCCGACAATGCCCACGACCTCGCCCGGCCGGACGTCAAAGCTGGTGCCGTCGACGGCGCGCACCACCCCTTCGTCCAGCCCGAAGGTGACGCGCAAGTCCTTCACCTGAAGCAGGGGGGGCTCAATTGCTATAGGGATCGGAGGCATCGCGCAGACCATCGCCGACAAGGTTGAAGGCCAGCACGGCCAGGATCACGACAAGCCCGGGAATAAGCAGCCACGGCGCCAGCGCCAGGGATTGGATGTTTTGAGCCTCCTGCAACAGCACGCCCCAGGAGATCGCCGGCGGCCGGATGCCCAGCCCGAGGAACGACAGCGAGGTCTCGTTGATGATCATCACCGGGATCGCCAGCGAGGCCGTCGCGATGATGTGGCTGGCAAAGGTCGGCACCATGTGGCGCAGGATGATGCGCATCCGCGAACACCCGGCCAGCCGCGCCGCCAGCACGAAATCTTCCTCGCGCAATGCCAGGAACCGCCCGCGCACCTCGCGCCCCAGCGTGGTCCAGCCGATCAGCGACAGGATCACGGTGATGGCAAAGAACACCTGGATCGGCGTCCAGTCGCGCGGCAAGGCGGCGGCCAGCGCCAGCCAGATCGGGATCGTCGGCACCGATTGCAGCAATTCGATCAGCCGCTGGATCACGCTGTCGGTCTTGCCGCCGACATAACCGGACAGCCCGCCCAACACCACGCCCAGGATGGTCGACAGCGCCACCGCCACCAGCCCGACCGTCATCGAAGTCTGCGTGCCATGCATGATGCGCGACCACTGGTCCCGCCCCAGCCGGTCCGAACCCAACAGGAAGATGCGCTGGCGCGGATCATCCGAGGTCAGCAAATGCACATTGGTTTCGAACAGGCCGAACACATACCAGCGATGGCCGCGGCCAAAGAAGCTGACCGGCACGCGCTTGTTCGGATCGATGCTCCATTCCATGCGCAGCGTGACCGGATGGCGCTTGCCAGCGATGGCGGGCACCCAGGGATCGAGCTTGCCGTCATGGAACAGGTGAATGCCCTGCACCGGGATGAACGCCTGGCGCGCATCGGTGGCCTCGGGGTTCTGGGTGGAGAAAAAATCCGGCGCCAGCACCACGGCGTACATCATCGCCAGCACCACCGCGCTGACCAGCGCCAGCCGGTGCCGGCGAAACCGCCACCATACCAGCTTCCAGTTGGAGGCAACCGCAATGCGGTCCTCGACAACCGCGCCTTCCGCGGCGGGGGCGGTTGCGGACATCGCTAGCCCTCCATCCGAATGCGCGGATCAATCAGCGCCAGCAGCACATCCGACAGCAGCGTGCCGACAATGGTCAGCAGCGAGTAAATCAACAGGATACCGCCGGCCAGGTACATGTCCTGGTTCACCAGTGCCCGCAGCAGCAGCGGCCCGATATTCGGCAGGTTCATCACGGTGGCCACGATCAAGCTGCCGGAGAACAACGCCGGCAAATACCAGCCGATCGTGCTGACCAGCGGATTGAGCGCCAGCCGCACCGGATAGCGCAGCACCAGCCGCCACTCCTTCATGCCCTTGGCCCGCGCTGTGGTGACGTACGGCTTGTTCAACTCATCCAGCAAATTGGCCCGCATGATCCGCGTCAGCCGCGCCGTACCGGCAATCGCCAGCACCATCGCCGGCAGCCAGATATGCGCCAGCAAATCCAATACGCGCGCCACGCTCCACGGCGCATCGACGAAATCCTGCGAGAACAGCCCGGTCACGCTGATGTCGAACCAGGCAAACGCCACCCACATCAGCACCAGCGCCAGCATGAAATTCGGCGTCGCCACGCCGACATAGTTGATCACAGTCAGCATGTGGTCGATCATTGAGCGCTGGTGCGTAGCGCAATAAATGCCGGCCGGAATCGCAATTGCCCAGGTCAGTACAAAGGAAAACAGCGCCAGCGCAATTGTCAGCCCAAGCTGCTCGGCGATCAGGTCAGCGTTCGGCCGCTGATACTCCAGCGACAATCCCATGTCGCCGGCGAACAGATTCTGCATCCACAGCACGTACTGCACAATGAAAGGCTGATCCAACCCGTACGTCGCCCGCAATGCCTGCATCTGCTCCATGCTGACCGAGGAACCCGACGAGGCCAGAGTGGCGACGTAGTGGGTGAGGAAATCCCCAGGCGGGGCCTGGATGATCAGGAAGATGATGAAGGAGTAGACCACCATCAGGAAGGGCAGCAGCGCCAGGCGCTGAAGGATGTAGCGGGTCATGCCAGGGAAGCCAAGGAAGTCTTCTTTTTGTGAACAAAAAGAAGCAAA